>CADEEX010000440.1 GCA_902826465.1 uncultured Acidobacteriota bacterium | reverse complement strand
TCACGAGCATCGCGCCGGGCGAGTCAGTGGTGTTCATGGAGACCACCGCGGCCAACTTCCCGGGCGTGCGGGCGTTGTTCCTCAGCACCTGGTTCGGCGCGACGCCGCCTCCCGGGCTGCAGGTGGGTCGCTATTCTGGTAGCAGCGTCGGCTTGAGCACCGGCAGCGACGCGGTCGTGCTCTACAACCCGAGCGGAGTCGTGCAGGCGAAAGTCTCGTTCGGCGCTTCGCCGGGTGCGCCATTCCGCAGCTTCGACAACGGCGTGGGGCTCAACCTCGTGCCGATTTCACAGTTGAGCGCCGTTGGCGTCAACGGCGGATTCGTTGCTGCGACGGACGTGAACGAAATCGGGTCGCCCGGTCGTGTTGCCAGCCTGGTGATCTCTGAAGTGGCGCCATGGTCGAGCGGCAGCGCCGTGGGGTCGGACTGGTTCGAAGTGACGAACACTGGTGCACTGGCCATCGATATTGCGGGTTGGAAAGTGGACGACGGGTCGTCCAGCTTCGCGGCGGCGGCGGTGTTGACGGGTGTGAGCACGATTGCGCCCGGCGAGTCGGCGATCTTCCTCGAGACGCCGACGGCGGCGACGACCAAGGAAGCGTTCCTTGCACACTGGTTCGGTAGCGCACGACCCGCAGGGCTGCAGGTTGGCGCCTACAGCGGCGGCGACCTCGGTCTGAGCACAGGCGGAGACGGCGTGTCGCTGTTCGACGCGACCGGTGCACTGCGCGCTCGAGTGTCGTTCGGCGCGTCGGTCGCGAATCCGTCGCGGTCGTTCGACAACGGTGTCGGGAGCAACGACGTGGCCGTGACGACCCTCAGCAGCGTCGGTGTCCGCGGCGCCTTCACCGCGGCTGCGGATGCCACCCGTATTGCGTCGCCGGGCGTGGTGGCGACTTTACCCACGCTGACGTTCTCAGGCTTTGTCTTCAACCGCGCAACGAGGCAGTTCGTTCAGCAGGTGACGCTGCGCAACGACGGCTCTGAGCCGCTGACCGGTCCGATCTACCTGGTGCTCGATGCGCTGTCGAGCAACGCCACGCTCGCGAACAAGACCGGTGTGACTGGTGTGCGGGCGCCGTTCGGCAGTTCGTATGTGAGGGCGGTGGCGACCGGGGCGACGCTGGCGCCGGGCGCGACGGCGACGGTGGTGCTGCAGTTCAGCAACCCGACGCTTGCGGCGATTACCTACGCGCCGAGGGTGTTGGTGCTCGCGGCGAACGTGGCTCCGTAGTTTCGACGCGTGAGGTAGTGACGTCCGGCTGAAGCCGGACGCCACACTATCCTGGCCGGACGCCCGTTGCGTCGGCGGTGCGGCCGTTCAGGGGCGTGTTCGAAGCTCGCGCGCGAGGTCCTCGTACTGATCGGTGGCAATCAGGTCGACGCCGGCCGCAATGGCCGCGCGCCAGCGCTCAACGACGGCCGCGCCGGTGCCGAAGTTGTAGCCAGGATTCCAGCCGTTCTTCGGGGTCTCGTGCCCGTTGAGCACGTAAAAGCGCAGCCACCAGCCCGCGTCGTGCGACGAGGCGACGAGCGTTGCCAGGCGGGCGGCTTTGGTCGGACTCCACGGCGTGGCGCCCTGCTGCGTTTCCCCCTCAGCCGCTCGCCACGGTAGGTTCACCCAGCGTCGATAGGCGCGCGGCTCTGACGCCGCGTCGCCGGGCTTGGGCACCGGCGTCACATCGGTGGACACGACGGTGCCGAACAGCCGCAGGCGCTCACCGACCGCCACCTGGTTGTAGAACGACTCGACCTGGCCAGCGCCGTTCTCGGTCAGCACCAGCATCGGACCTACCAACAGGGCCGACAGTGTTGAAGCCTGCGCCGGCCGTTCGGCCGTTGTCAGCCAGTGTCTGTAGCGGCCGAGCAGCGTCCACACGGCGCGATGGTGCTCCGGTTCATTGGTCTTGAAGTCGAGGTGGAGCACCAGCAGCGGCCACTGCTCACGCCGTCCCTCGCGGAGCGCGCGTTCCATCAACGGAGCGACACGCGCGAAGAAGTAGTCTTCGAACGTCGGCTCTGTTCCATTCAACGTCGTCGTATGAGAGACAACCGACGTGCCGCCATTTCTGTGCGCGGCCCATGCGATGTCCTGTTCGATCGCCATCGGCCAGCGGCCGGTGTTCAGCGCGCGGTCGATGCGGTCCCACCACTGACCCTCTTCCGGATAGCAGTTGTGCGCGTGCAGCATGGGCGCGGGCAGGTGAGGCAGCGCGGGAGTCGACTGCGCCTGAGCCGCAGGATGCCCCATCCCGGCAGCCACCGCCATGAGCGTGAACGTGTAGATCGCGCTGGTGAGTGTGTGCATGCCGCTCGTTCTAGCACCGATCTGTAACGCGCATGCATCGCTCGACTCCACACCGACGACAAACGAACGAGACGGCTTCGTAATGCGCGTTGGTTAGTGTCACTCATCTCGATTGCTGGTGGTTCTTCGTCCCGGAGGGTGATGTGGCGCGCATGGTTCGACTGGTTCGACTTGCAATGGTTCTGATCGCAGCGGTGCTGGCTCTGGCACCGCCGCTACGGGCGCAGCAGGATGGGGCCACGCTCGTGGGCGAGGTCTCCGATCCATCCGGCGCGGTCAAGCCCGGTGTGTCCGTCACGGTGCTCAATGTCGACACCGGCGTCGAGACCAGCACAGAGACCAACGACCGCGGTGTCTACACGATGCCGAGCCTGCGCCCGGGCCGGTACTCTGTGATCGTCGAGTCGCCCGGCTTCAGCACGTCAGTGCGCAGCGATCTCGTGCTGCAGGTCGCTCAGGTGCTGCGCGTGAACGTGACCCTGCAACCGGGCAACATCGAGGAAACGGTGACGGTGACCGGCGCAGTCCCACTGCTGCAGACGCAGACCTCATCGCGAGGGCTGGTGATCGACGAGCGCAAGATTCTCGACCTGCCGCTCAACGGCCGCGACTACAACCAGCTGGCGCTGCTGTCGCCAGGGGTGCTGCCGGGCACGCCGCGTCTGGCCAGCGTCAATTTCAAGGGGGTCCTGAACGTCAACGGCAACCGGACGTTCAACAACGTCTTCCTGCTCGACGGCGTCGACAACATCTCGTACTCGAACTCGTTCCGTGGCGAGAACGTGCAGCTGGTGCAGCCGTCGATCGAGGCGCTGCAGGAATTCAAGATTCAGACGAACGCTTATTCGGCGGAGTATGGCCGCAGTTCCGGCGCCGTGATCAACGCGACGATCAAGTCGGGCACCAACAGCGTGCGCGGCAGCGCCTACGAGTTCCTGCGCGACGATGCGCTCGATGCGAACAACTATTTCTCGAAGCTGCTGAATGCGCCGAAGCCGGAACGGAAGCGCAATCAGTTCGGTGGGGCGGTGGGCGGACCGCTGGTGCGCAATCGCACGTTCTGGTTTGCCGACTACGAAGGGCTGCGCGACCTCGAAGGCATACCACGCGTGCGCCAGGTGCCGACGGCCGCCGAGAAGGCCGGGCTCTTCAGCACCGCGGTCTTCAACCCGTTCGCGCCGGGCCGTCCGGAGTTCCCGAGAAACGCGCAGGGGCAATGGGTGGTCCCGCGTGAGATGTGGGATCCGGCGGCGGCAAAGATCATCGCGCTGATCCCCGATCCGAACGTGCCGAACTCCACGATCTACGCGTCAACGCCGGTGACCGACACGCGTCAGGACCAGTTCGACGTCCGGCTCGATCATCAGGTGGCCAACGGCTTCAATCTGTTCGGTCGCTACAGCTTCGTTGACACCAACACGTTCCGGCCGTCGCCGTTGCCAGGGCTCGCCGAGGGCTCGTTCAACGACGCCTTTGGCGCGAATCTGAATCGTTCGCAGGGGCTGGCGCTCGGCGCGACCTGGATCGCGTCGCCGCGCCTCGTCGCCGACATCCGGT
>CADEEX010000439.1 GCA_902826465.1 uncultured Acidobacteriota bacterium | reverse complement strand
CCTACTGATCAGCGCCTTGCTGGGCACACAACCGTAGTTCAGGCAATCGCCCCCCATCCGATGCGCTTCGACCAGGGTGACCTTGGCCTTGACGGTCGCTGCGATGTAAGCAGATACAAGTCCGGCCGCACCCGCGCCGATGACCACCAGATTGCGATCGTAGGTCGATGGCCGCTGCCACCGCGCGTAGACACGCCGACGCTGCAATACTCGTCCGACGAAGCGCGCGATCCAGGGAAAGATCCCCAGCATCACGAACGACCCGAGCAACCCCGGAGACAAGATGCCCGCCAGACTGTCGAGCCTCGCGAGTTGCGTGCCTGCGTTCACGTAGACCAGCGTGCCCGGCAGCATGCCGAGCTGGCTGACCCAGTAGTACGTGCGCGTGCGGATGGGCGTGAGTCCGACGAGCAGGTTTACAAGAAAGAACGGGAAGACCGGCACCAGCCGCAGCGTGAACAGGTAGAAGGCGCCGTCCCGCTGCATGCCTTCGTTGATGGGCTTGAGACGATCTCCGAACCGCTTCTGTACCGAGTCGCGCAACAGGAACCGCGACGTCAGAAAAGCGAGGGTCGCGCCGACGCTGGATGCGAAAGAAATCAGCACGGTGCCGGTGACAAGGCCGAACAGCGCGCCGCCGGCCAGCGTCATGATGGCGGCGCCGGGAAGGGACAATGCCGTCACCGCTACGTACAACGCAAAGAAACCGCCGGCAACGAGCACGGGATTCGAGGCCCGCAACTCGGCGAAGCCGGCCTGGCCGTCCTTGATGGCCTGCAGGGTGAGCAGGCTGTCGAGGTCCAGCAGGAAGAAGCCGACGACCAGGGCCGCGACACCGGCCGCTATCAGGATTTTTTTCATGGATGACGTCGCTTCAGGAATCGTTGGCTGCGTGATCGGCTCGGGGCGGACTCACGGGCATGTTCTGCATGATGAACCGCCGGTCGATCCAGTCCTTGAGTCGCCACACCCACTGTCCGGAGAACCCGACCGGTCCCCATGAGGCGATCGCATGGCCGGGTCGCGTTGCCAGCAAGTACAGCGAGCGTTGGCGAGGATGATACGGCCGCAGCGCCTGGTCCGTCAGCGTGGCGATGAGGTTATGCGCCAGCACCGGCCCTGCCCGCACGGCATATACGCCGGAACGGGCAAGTGGAGAATCCGGTCGCGAACAGATGTCCCCGGCCGCAAAGAGCGACGGATGCGAAACACTGCGATGTAGGGCGTCCACGAGAATGTAGCCGTCGGGATCCAGCGCGAGCCCGGATGACCGCAACCAGTCGGGCGCACGGGCCCCGGACGCCGCGATGACGCAATCGGCGGGCAGCCGCTCGCCAGTCGACAGCAGTACACCGGACTCGACGCCGACCGCACGCGCGGCATGAACCGGGATACCCTGTCGCGAAAGCCACTTCCCCGCCAGCTTCGATGCGCCTGCCGAATGCCCCGGCAGCAGTCCCCGCTCGGAAGTAATGAGGGTGACCGACGCCATCAGTTGTCCTGCTTCGAAAGCATGCCGTGCCGCGAAGGCGAGCTCGGCGCCTGCGGCGCCACCCCCGACGATCAGCAACCGGAAGCCGGGGTCCGCCGCGGCCGCTTGCAGGACGCCCTGCCAGCGTTGCATGAAGCGCTGGATCGGGCGAACCGGGAGCAAGCGATCACCGAGCGCGCCGAGCCACGACAGCTCCGTTTCGCTGCCAACGTCGATCGACAGCAGGTCGTAGTCGGACTGCGTGCCGTCAGCCAGCGTAACCCTGCGCTGGCCGGCCTCGATCCGCTTGGCGGCCTGCACGATCAAGCGGATACCGGCCGCATCGGCGAGCGCCTGCAGGTCGATGGAACAGGCCGACAAGGGGTAGTGACCCGCCATCCAGCCCGGTACCATGCCGGAGTAGATCGCCCGTTTGTCGGGCGACACCAGCAGAACCTCAAGGGCCGGAAGGCGACGTGCCGCCAGCGCGTGCAGGACAGCGAGATGCGCGTGACCGCCACCGACCAGGATCAGCCGCCGCACGGGCATCCCTTGCGAAGGCGCAATACCGCAGTGGGACGCGTCATCTCAATTAACATGGCGGAATCTCATGAGAACTCGCGGTCGCGGCCGGAGGGGCGATTCTTGCAGAGTCGATGGCTCGGGCGTGTAACAAATGAAGCTGCTCGCGCGACGGTTGGGCTGACCCTGTCCGCACGAAAGCGGGAATCCCGAACCTCTGACTTGCGTCCCTTTGCTACAGGACACTGATTGCATCATGCGTTCCACTGATTCGACTTCCGGGACAGGGCCCGTCAAGGCTTCACGTACCCTCCTTGGTCTCGCGATTCTTGCGTTGCTCTCGTCGTCGCCAGCCCTCGCTCAGGTAGCCAGCGTGACCGCATCGGTTGCCGGTCCGAACGGTTCGGCGGCGGCACAGCAACGCGTCACGCTCACCAACCCCGCCACCGGCTTCGCGGCAGATGCGGTCACCAACGCCCAGGGTCAGGCCCATTTCGCCGCAGTGCCGGCGGGCGAAGGGTACGTTGTCGTCATCGACGGGCTGACGCTGTCGACCGATATACGATTGCGAGCGAACGAGACGCGGACGCTGGTGCTCGCGTTGCCGGTGGCGTCTGTCGTCGTCACGGCGACGAGGCACGTCCTGGCTCCGAATCTCACCGACGCCGAGGTCAGTGCAGGCCTGTCGAGCGACGAACTCGAGGCGCTGCCCGTCGAGGCTCGCGACTTGTCCCGCGCCCTGCTGCGCCTCCCGAACGTCGTGCCGTCAACCGGGTTCTTCCCGGAAGCGCCGGAAGTGTCCATCAACGGCGCCAACGGTCTGTTCGCGCAGTACCTCATCGACGGCCTCGACAACAACGAGAACTTCCTGGGCGGCCCCAAGTTCCCCGTACCGATCGGATTCGTCTCCGACGTCACCGTGCTGTCGTCTTCGTATTCCGCCGAGTACGGCCGCACCGGCAATGGCGTCGTCAATGTCACGACGCGCTCGGGCACCAACGAGTGGGAAGGCGAGGCGTTCTATCTCACGAGGCCAGGCTCGTCGCTGGATGCGTCTTCGCCCTATGCAGGGCGCGACCTGAGCGGCAATGCCGTGAAGGATGGCTTCAAGCGGGACCAGTTCGGCTTCGCGCTCGGCGGCCCGATCAAGGCCGACCAGACGTTCTTCTTCATCGACGCGGAGTACTCGCGCGACGTGAAGGACAACCTGCTCACGTCCCCCGACCTCGGCGTCAACGGCACGGTGCGCGGCGAGAACAGCACGTTGCTGCTGTCCGCCAAGCTCGATCATCGGCTGAACGACGTATGGCGCCTGGCGCTGCGCCTGAACCGCGGCGACGCGAGCATCGAGCGTCAAGGAGGCGGACTCGACGGTGGCATCACGTTCCCCTCCGCAGGGTCGGTGCAGGATCGCGAATCGACGCTGACATCACTGACCGCGACTTATGACGGCGACCAGCTGTCGTCGACCACGAGCGTCGGGCTGTCGCGCTTCGTCTGGAACTACGGTCGGGCGCTGGAGCAGGCTGGACCGCAAGTCACCGTGAACGGTCCGACCGGCTTGGCCGTGGCCGTGTTGGGGGATCCCGGCTACGTCTTCAACGAGCGCGAGCGCAGCCTGCAGCTGCAGCAGAAGTTCACGCTTACGCGCAATTCCCACCTGCTCAAGCTCGGGGTGGATGTTGTGCGTGCCGACTTCGACCTGTTCGGCGGCGGCAATGCGCGCGGCAACTACACCGTGCAGTTGACCGCCTCCGAACTCGCGCCGCTGCGCGCCCTCGGCGACACGGGCCAGGTACTCGTCGCGCCGCGTGGGGTCGCTCTCGTCGGCCAGGTTGTCCAGCGAACTGCGCACGATCATGATCGGCGTGCGCAG
>CADEEX010000438.1 GCA_902826465.1 uncultured Acidobacteriota bacterium | reverse complement strand
GAAACAGGCCGTCTTGCGGTAGCGGTTGACAACCTGCCGGACGCGCATAGTATCTAACACCACCTTCGTCGTCACCACACTCCATGTCCCTGCTCCCCTTCTGTGAATGGCTGGCAGCCACCGCAGGCAGCATCGCGCTGCACGAGTCGCTGTACATGTATCCGCTGGTCGAATCGGTGCACGTGCTGACCCTGTGCCTGTTCGTCGGCATCTCGGTCCTGCTCGACCTCAGACTGCTCGGCGTGGCGTTGCGGCAGCTACCGCTCACCGACATCACCAAGCGTCTGATGCCGTGGATGATCGGCGGCTTCATCGTCATGGTCGTCACCGGTGTGCTGCTGTTCTACGCCATCCCGGTACGGTCGTATCAGAATGTGTTCTTTCGGCTGAAGGTGATCTTCCTGATCCTGGCTGGACTCAACGCCTGGACCTTCCACCGCACGATCTACACGCGCGTCGACCAGTGGGACCGCGACGCACGACCGCCGGGACGCGCCCGCTTCGCTGGTGCCGCATCCCTGGTCTTGTGGGCCTGCATCATCATCGCGGGACGCATGATCGCCTACAACTGGTACGACTGCGACATCCCGCAGTCGCCGTTCATCACCTGGGCAGCCGGCTGCACGCCGCGCGAAAGCTGATCGCATGGACCTTCTGGCGTTTGCCGAGTGGTGCTCGTCGACCCGGCTCGCACTGCTCATCAGCGAGTCGCCCTGGGCGTTTGCCGTCATTGAGTCCGTCCACCTGCTCGGGCTGTCGGTGATCGGCGGGATGGTGATTGTGCTCGACCTGCGATTGCTCGGCGTGGGTCTGACGCGCTACTCGGTGCGCGATCTCGCGCGTGAAGTGTGGCCCTGGCAGAACCTGGCGCTGGTCGTGATGCTCACGACCGGCGTGCTCCTGTTCCTCTCCGAAGCGACCAAGTGCTACTACAGCACGCCGTTCTGGGTGAAGCTCCGCACGCTGATGGTGTCGATGCCGTTTCTCTACACCGTCAAGCGCACGATCGTGTTTGCGCACGCGCCCGCCGGACGGACAACAGGCGCGATCGTCGCACTACTCTCACTGGGCATGTGGTTCGTGGTTGGCGCCAGCGGCCGGTGGATCGGATTTTCCGGATAGCGCGCGGCGGAGAGTCGATGGGCCGACCGCCACACTGAGGAACTCGGCATGGCGATACCTGAGTGGCTCGAGCCAATGGCCGCCACGCTGACCGACCAGCGCTTCACCGGTCCGGAGTGGCTCTTCGAACGCAAGCTCGATGGCATACGACTGCTGGCCTACCGGAGCGCGGCGGCGGCGCAGCTCTTCTCACGGAATCACCTTCCACAGCATCTTCCAGACATCGCGGCAGCGATTGCTGCATTGCCTGGTGGCGATCTCATCCTCGACGGAGAGCTGACGTGGCACGGCTCAGACGCTGGCTATCATGTCTTCGACGTGCTGTGGCTGAATGGAGAAGCGGTCACGACGCAGGGCCTGGAAGAACGCCGTGCACTTCTGTCTGCGCTGCCGCTCGTTCCGCCGCTGTATCGCGTGCCACTCGTCGTAGACGAGGCGCCCTGGGAGCGGGCGTGTCGCGAAGGCTGGGAAGGCGTCATCGCCAAGCGGCGCGGCTCCATCTACGAGCATCGCCGTTCGCCACACTGGTTGAAGATGAAATGCGAAGAGGCACAGGAGTTCGTCGTGGGAGGTTTCACCGATCCGCGAGGTGCGCGCGTCGGCCTGGGGGCCTTGCTCGTCGGCTATTACGAGCACGGCAATCTCCTGTTTGCCGGCAAGCTTGGCACGGGCTTCGATACGTCGCTGCTGCTCGATCTTCGCGCCCGCCTCGATCGGCTCGCGATCACCGCGTCACCCTTCACGGGCGCGACCGGACTGCCAAAAGCCGGAGTCCATTGGGCAACGCCTGAAATTGTCGTCGAGGTGGCGTTTCTCGAGTGGACACCGAACGGGAAACTGCGCCATCCACGTCTTCTGCGCGTGCGTCACGACAAGCCCGCTCGCGAGGTGGTGAGAGAGTCGCGGTGATCACGCATCCGGAAAAGCTGCTCTTTCCAGACGACGGGATTACCAAAGGGGATCTGGCCGCCTACTACGACTCACTCGCATCACTGATTCTGCCGCACCTCAGCGGCCGGCCCATGACGCTGGAACGGTATCCAGCCGGAATTGCTGCCACGGGCTTCTGGCAGAAGAGCGTCGTCCGGCGCCCTACGCGGTGCGCCCTCGCACCGGTGCGCCAGTATCAGCACCCTGTTCATGGCAGGAAGTCGAGACCGGCGCAGTGGGACCGACCACGTTCCACCTGCGATCGATGGGCGCTCGTATCGCCGCCGTGGGCGACTTGTGGGGAGATGTGCTGGTCGAGCGGCGCTCGCTGGCGCCGGCGATCGCGCGCGTCGAGGAGCTTCGACACGGCGGTTAACGCCTCGGACCGCGCCGCGGGTGGTGACGCCGCCTATTTTCGCTGCTTGTCTTCGAAGCGGGCGCCGCCGAGGATGCCGACCATCGCATGGTTCCCTTCGTGGCAGGCGTACTCGTAGACCTGCTCGTCGGTGATCTCCATCGGCAACGACACCGACCAGCGCGTCGTGAACGACGTGGGGTCGTCAACGGTGAACTCGTAGAGCAGCGTCGTTGCATCGGCGCGGGTGAACCGCTCGACCAGGTGCAGCTTGTCGCTCGAACCGCGGAACGCCGACTTGTCGGTGAAGTTGGTGCTGTCGACGACCAGCGTGTTCCCTTCCCAGTGACCGACGGGATCGCCCTGGTACTTCCGCACCGACCCTGGCGCGTGCGGCCGTCCATCAGTCGGCACCACCCGCGCGTCGTGAATCATTTCGTTGTGAATCACGACGTGGTCGGGGAACTGGAAGATCTGCACGTAGTTGTTGTACGGGCCCGGCAGCATCGGCGGCCCGGCGTTGAACGCGAGGCATCGCTCGGCGTTGCTGCGATCCTCCGGACCGTCGGCCGGGTGATCGCGTCGCTGTTGTGCGCGTGCCTGCTGACGTCGCTGCGCTTCTGGCGTCAGCGGCGGAATGCGCCCTTCCGACGGTTCGACGACCAGCGACGTGCGCGCCACGCCGTTGATGACCGCCATGTGCGTCCCGCGGTCGTACCAGGCGTCGTTGTAGGCGCGGGCCACGTCGGCCGCCACACCGCCGTCGCGGCGGTCGGCATTGTTCCGCACCATCACGTCCTGCTCGTACTTCGCCGCTTCGGCGAGCGTCAGCGTCGGCCGATTCGCGAACTCGGCGGGGCGTTCAACGGGCGTCAGCGACGAGTAGTTCCAGGTGCCATCGAGCGACGCCGCTGCCGACATCGGCGCGCGCGCCGCGGGGCGCCCGGCAGCGCGCGACTGCCCGTTGACATGAACGATGGCGGCGGCCACGCCAGCGAGCACTAATGCGGACGAAAGAAGCCGGCGACTCGACGGGGTGACGCGGGACATGCGGAATGCCTTCCTACTTCGGCGGTTCAGTGGTGTCCGAGCCGTCGCGCGGTGCGCCGGTACCCGACGACCCCATGAACAGCTTCCGGCCATCCTTGAACGTGATGTTCCGGCCGTTGGCGCGCGTCAGCGTGTGGTCGCGCGTCTGGTAGCCATCGACCACCAGTTCGGGCGATCCGGTCAGCGAGTCGCGCGTGATGCCGCGCCGGAGGAGCGTGTTTGGCGTGCCCCCTTCAACGGCCCACGATTCCGTTCCGCCTTTGAGGTCCTTCTTGACGCCGGCGATGGTGACCTCGGTGGCGTTGATGTGGATCCAGGCGTGCGGGTTGACCCACTCGACCTTGGCGACCGTGCCCTTGAGCAGGACCGGCATGTTGGCGTCGAATTCACCGCCGAACGCATGGTGTGCAACAACCGGCACG
>CADEEX010000437.1 GCA_902826465.1 uncultured Acidobacteriota bacterium | reverse complement strand
TGGTGGGCGCTCAGAAGTTCCTGCCCGACGATCGAGACTTCGGCGCGGCCAAGCTGGCGGCCGATCCGAAGCGTCATCGCGCCATAGCCGGGCACGACCGGCGAGCGCCGGGCGCTGATGGCCCGCCACGTGTTGTCGATCGACCAGCGGCCGACGTCGATCGAGACGGTGCCCTGCCACTGATGGCGCGCCACCAGCCCTTCGTTGGTTCGCTCCTGCGTCAGATCGGCGCTGCCCGGCTGCCGCGACAGCTGCACGTTGGTGTAGGTGTAGTTGCCGGGCGCACGCCACCAGTCGCGGACGCGAACGTCGGCGCTCGTTTCGATGCCAAGACTGGTGCCACGCAGCCCGTTGTCGAAGGTGACCGGCAGAATCACGCGTGCCGGCGGCGGCGTCTCCTCGACAAACGGCGTCAGCAACTCGGTGCTCAGAATGTCGCGCAGATCGTTCGCATACGCCGACACCGTCACGGCCGCACGGCGGGCCACCTGCGTGCGATAGCCGGCCTCGTAGGCGACCAGGCGCTCGGAGACGAAGCCGGGATTCGGCGTCAGCCGTACGAACGCCGGCACCGGTGTGGCGCTCGACAGCGACGTCGTGCTGTAGTCGGTCTCGACACGCGACGGAATGCGGACCGCGCGGGTGACCGCGCCCCACACGGTGTGCGTCGGCGCCGGCGTCCACACCGATCGCACCGATGGCTGCCACTCGAGCCCGCTGTACGGGTTGTGCTGCACTTTCGTCCCCGCAATCAGGCGCCAGTTGGGGCGGAGCGCTATGTCGTCCTGCGCGAACGCGCTGTACAGGCTGTCGGTGCGCACGTCGGGCGAGAACGCGGAGGTGGCGACTGCCGTGATGCGCCCGGACGTCATCCGATAGCCTGCCCCCCACGTGAGCGACTGCCGTCCAACACGACGGGGATGATGCACGAAGTCGATGTCGACGGTGTGGCGACGCTCGGCCACGGGCTGCTCGCGGCGGCTGGTGAGGTCGTAGTACAGCTGCAACTGAACGCCCGGCGCTGAGGAGCCTCCGCTCGAGAATCGCCCGAGCACGTTGCCGCCGGCGATGGCCGAGTCGACATCGATCGGCTGTGCAAAGGGCGGCTGATACGAGCTGATCGTCGTCCGCTGACCGAGGCGGCCGCCATAGCCGTCGCCCTGCAGCGTGAAGGTGCCACGCTGGCGCCACGGCCGATCGACGCGGAAGCCGGCTTGCGCGCTGCGCCAGCCATCGAAATCGGCACCGTCGGCGTGATACTGCGGTCCACGATCGAGCGCTTTCGCGTAGACGCGAAATGCGCTGGCGCCGCGAACGCCGCCGTAGCGGAACGCGCCGAAGCCGCGCTCCTGGCTGCCGCCACCGGCCGTGACGATGCTGCCCTGCGTCTCCTGCGCCTGTCTGGTGATGATGTTGACGATGCCGTTCACGGCGTTGGTGCCCCAGAGGGTGCCGCCCGGCCCGCGGATCACCTCGATGCGTGCGATGTCACCGATGAAGGTGTCCTGATTCTCCCAATAGGTGCCGGCAAACAGCGGCGAGTAGACGGCGCGGCCGTCGATGAGCACGAGGACCGAGCGCGCCAGGCGATCGGCGAAGCCGCGGATGCCGATCGACCAGGTGGCGGCGTTGATGCGTGCCACCTGCAGGCCAGGCGCAAGCCGCAGCGCCTCGGGAATGGAGGTGGCGCCCGACCGCCGGATGTCGTCCTGCGTGATGACGAACACCGCCGCCGCGACATCGGTGATCGGTTCGGCGACGCGCGCCACCGTGGTCACTTCGATGTTGAGCAGTGCTTCGAGCGACAGGCGCTTGAGCGCCTCGGCGGTGGTCTGCGCGCTGACGCTGGAGGAGGCGAACAGAAGCAGCAATACGACCCGGGCGCACCGCAACATGGGCCGAAAGCTTAGCGAAATTGCGAACTCAGGCACAGCTCAGCATTAGATCAGGACTGGACCGCGACTACCTGACGGCGAATGCCCATACTCGGTGTGGGCGATCTGCTCGTTCGCGCACTCGACGAGCAGTAGACACCGATGTGCCCCGAGCCACCGGTGTCAGCTCGGGTAACGGCCTTCGCTAAATCGGATGCCGCGTCACTCAGGTGGATGACGTCGTCCCAGGCGCGATTCAATCGCGTCGAGCGCCCGCTCGGTCAGTGTTTGCCGCTCTGGCGAGAACTGACTCGCGGCGGCGCGGACGTACGGTGCCACCTGCCGCGACACATAGGTGGCGTAGCCGGCGTGGCGGATCTCGGCGAGCGTGTCGCGGTAGTGTTCCAGCAGTAACGTCCCGACGATCGCGCCGGTGCGGGTCGCGCCGACGCGCGCGGAGTGCGCGAACCACCGCGCGCCTTCCGGCATCGCCTGCAGCGCCGACACGGCCATCGCCGACGAAGTTTCGAAGATCGAGCGATCCTGGCGCGTCGCTTCCTTCGTGAGCTGTGCCCACAGGGCGCCAATCGTTTCGCCCGAGGGCAGCGACGCCCCCGGCAGCCCGCGCGCGTCGTGCCTGAGCGCCTGCCACTCGGCACGCAGGCTCGCCACGTCGAGCGGCGGCGTGTTCACGGTGCCCGCCAGGCGGCTGGAGGTGCGTTCCAGTCCGTCGAGCAGCTGATCGACGCTGGTGAACTCACCGTCGCCGTCGAGCAATCCTTTTTTCGCGAGCGCCTCGGCGATCTGCGGAATCAGGTGTCGCCCCATGCCCGCCAGATCCGCCAAGGCCGCCAGCACCCACACCGGCGACGCCCGGAACGCGACGATACCGAGGGCTTCGACGACGTTGCCGGCCGTGCGGCGGACGAGGAATCCATCCGGCAACGGTTCGGCCGCAGGGTAGACGCCTTCGGCACCACCCACCTGTTCGATGAGCAGGCGCAGCGTTGTCTCGACCAGGTGCTGATACAGATGCGTCTCACGGACGGCGTCGGGGAGCACCACCTCGCCGACTTCGCGCGCGACGCCGGCGCTCAGGCCGAGGGCTGAGCGGACGACGCGTTCGGGGAACGAGAGGAGATAGCGCCTGATCGACATCTGTCAGGACCTGGTCGGCTTTTTTTGACGCGCCACCGCCCTATTGTCGACCAGGTCGGATATTGGGGCCCGGCATGGGTCCGTGTTCGCGCTTCAGCGATCTGCGCTCTGGCTCGTCGGTCACGGAGTCGGGAGAGGGTCGCTCACCGTTACCGCTGCGACGCCTTTCCGAGCGCGCCCTTCAGTGAGGCGTCCTTCTCCAGCCGTGAATTGTTCGCGAGTGACGACTTCGCTTCCTTACTGAGCACGAGGGCCTCAGGAGCGCCGCTCACCGCAACAGCGACACCCAACTGAACCCGATACGACCCGGTCTGTGACTTCAGCACCAGGGCGGTGGCGTCGGTTGGCGGCAATTTCGGAAGCAGCTCGGCAAGTCGCGCCCTCGCGTTCCGTCGCACGTACACGTTTTCCGATTCCAGGTCTGCAAGAATCCGCTCGGTCGCGTCTCTGGCTTCGTCGGCGTCCGGCATGGCGGTCGTCGTGCGGACGTGTGCGGACGCCAGGTCGGTGTCGATCGGGGACTGAGTCGTGAGCTGCGGCACTGGATAGAGTCGTGCGATCACCTGCTTGTCTTTAGTGGAAATGTCGTAGTTCTTGTCAACCCGACAAGGACTCTCATTTCCCCGCTTGAACACGTTGCCGGGCAGCGAATACATCATGATCGATCTGGGGTCCGCTTCTCCCGCCACATAATCCGGGTCGGTGTTACCAATGAAGCCGAGATTGCGAGTCACCAGTTCCGGCGGCCAGAAGTTCGGCGTGCCGGCGAAGTACTCGAAGACATTCCCCGGTCCGTCCCACTTGATCTCGTCGTGGCACCCGAGGGTCGGGTTCTGTTGTTCGTGGAGCAGCGACAGTGCG
>CADEEX010000436.1 GCA_902826465.1 uncultured Acidobacteriota bacterium | reverse complement strand
CGTGCAGGTGCACAAGGCGCTCTGTCGCCGTGGCGGCTTCATCGCGTTCGATCGGCAAGGCGGCAACGGCGACGCGACACGGGTGCCGATGGTGATGGCGCTCATCGAGGCGGGCTTCGCCGACAACCTGATGTTCTCGTCCGACATTTCTGGCGCCGCGCAGATGAAGCGCAACAACGGCATGGGCTACGCGAAGACGCTGACCGTGTTCGTGCCGAAGCTGAAGGCGGCGGGCGCGAGCGACGAGGTGCTCCGTGGGATCATGCAGGACAACCCGCGCCGGTTTCTGGCGTTCGTGCCGAAGCGGCCGAGGCCGAAGAACCGGTAGGGTTCACGAGGGGTGGTTAAGGTGCTTAGGTGCTGGGGTGCTGGGTTTAAAGGTAGGTGCTGGTGACTAGAGCTTGGTGTTACGCCCTTGTTATGGCCGGGTTCCTGGGCGTGCCCGTCGGCGCCCAGATCAAAGCGGTGGCGCGACCGGCGGGAACGCCGGCCTGGTCGAAGGGCATCCTGCCGATCTCGCCGGAGACCTATTACCAGGCCATCGAGTGCGGAAAGAAGGGCGGCGGCGACCCTCCGTGCGTGTTCTGGGACACCGGCTTGTGCAAGAACAGCGATTTTGAGCTGGCGATGTACACGCCCTACAAGATGGTGGCCTACGAGGTGTGGAACGCGGTGCGCAAGCAACAGCCCGCGCCTCAGCCCAACTACGCCGAGGCGCAACGGACCAGGATCACGGTGGGGGTGACGCCGGTACGGGGCTCGACGAACACCCTCAGCCAGCTCACCCTGAAGCGTGGCGCTACCGTCGTGGAGCCGGTCGCGCGCTCGATTGCGAGCGGGCGGTTCACCTTCGACTACCCGGCGTTCGCGCCGACGGCGACGGTCACGCTCGAGCTGGTCGGCAAGTCGAAGACGCTGTCGTGCACCATCGATCGCGCGGTGCTCGCGTCTTTCCGCTGAGCTTCTCGGCGGTCGTTGTCAGTCAACCACTGACACCGTCGCCGGGGCATCTGTCCTACACTGGCCCATCGCACACCGAGATCCCTCCGTCCCAGCCGCCGTCGCGGCATCCCGCACAGCGCTCACCAACGCTGACTCGCCCGGCACCGCCAGCGAGCGGTTCGTGGTCAACGACCTGCTGCCCGTGTCGTGGCGGCGCTCGCTGTGGGTGCGTCTGGCCCTGGTCATTGCCGTCTCTCTCGTCGTCGTCCTCGGCCTGTTCGTCTGGATCGCCTCGCGGGTGCTCACCACATCGGCGATTCGCACAGGGCGCGAGCGCGCGCTCAACGCCGCGACACAAGTCGCGACCGCGATCGGGCAGAACACCGCCCGCGGCATGATCGAGGTGCAACGCCTGACCGCGGATGGTCTGTTGCTCGAGTATCTCGCTCGGCCGACGCCAGCGCTGGCTGATCGCGTTCGGCAACGACTGCGCCTCGTCGTGCCGCCAGGCCAGCCACCGACCGTCCTTTTCAATGAGCTTGGCGCATCGCTGCTCGAGATCCGCGCCGTCGAGCCAGGAGTCGGCGCGGGTTCGGGTCCGGCCACTGGCGCCGCTTCGCTCGAGTCGCGTGCGCGTGCCGTCCTGGTGCCTCCGCCCTCGACCGTGCCGTCGTACGTGGGCGTGGGACCGCTGCAGGCCGTGCAAGGCGTCATCTTTGCTGACGTCGTCGTCGAGATTCGCGCGTCGAGCGACGACAGCCAGGACGCCGAACGGATGGGCACGCTCGTGATTCGGCGCGTGATTCAGGCCGGCGCCAACGCCGACATTGTCAATCGGCTCGTCGGGACCGGCGCCGTGGCCGCGATCGGCAATCGCGCCGGACCACCCTGGACCGATTTCACCCAGATGCTTGATGTACCGCCGATGGACGCGACACAGCGGACGTCTGGCACGTATCCGGCCGCAGACGGGACCGCGCGTGTCGGCGGCGTGGCGCCCGTTGATGGCACCTCGTGGGCGGTCTGGATCGACCTGCCGCAAAGCGTGGTGGTGGCGCCGCTGCAAGCCGTGGTGCGACGCATGGCGCTGGTCGCGCTGGCCACTGCGCTCGTCGCCTCGCTCGCCGTCGGATGGGTGGTGGCGAGAGCGATCAAGCCGCTCAACGATCTGGCGGTGGCCACCGAGGCGATTGCCGCTGGCGACTATGCGCGGCGGGTATCGACGACGCGCGCCGACGAGATCGGGCGGCTCGGCGCGGCGTTCAACGCCATGACCGATCGGGTGGCGCACACGCATCAGGAACTGGAGCGGCGCGTCGAAGAGCGGACGAGGACGCTCGAGCAAGCGCGGCATGAACTCGACCAATTCTTTGCGTTGTCTCCGGACATGCTGAGAATCTCCGGCCCCGGCGGCAACGTGCTCCGCATCAATGATGCGTGGCACGACGTGCTCGGCTGGGATCTCGACTACATGGCGGCCGAGCCGTCGATTTCATTCGTGCACCCCGACGATCGCGACAAGACGCTGGAGGCGCGCGAAGAACTGCGCCGCGTTGGTGCCAGGACCACGTTCGAGAATCGGTACCGGACCAAGGATGGGACGTATCGATGGCTGCAGTGGCGGGCCGTCGCGGTGCCGGAACGGCAGACCATCTACTCGGCCGCCCGAGATGTGACGGAGGACAAACGCATTGCCGCGGAGCTGGAGCGGCGTGCCACAGAACTCGCGGCACTGAACACCGAACTCGAGATGTTCAGTTATTCGGTGTCGCACGACCTGCGGGCGCCGCTGCGCCACGTCCAAGGCTTCGCCGCACTGCTGGCCAAGTCGCCGACGGCGAAACTCGCAGAGACCGATCGTCGCTGGCTGGCCACCATCGACGCGGCAGCGATGCGCATGGCGCGGCTCATCGACGACCTGTTGACGCTGTCGCGCACGGGGCGCGCGGCTCTGCGCAAGACGCCGGTTGCTGTCGCGACGCTGATCCGTGAGGCGCGCGACGAGCTGATCACGGATCCGAACAGCGCGCGCGTCACCTGGGTCATTGACGATCTGCCGACGGTGGTGGCCGATCCATCGCTCCTGCGTCTGGTGTTCGTCAACCTGCTGTCGAACGCGTTGAAATACACGCGGCTTCAGCCCGACGCCGTCATCACGATCGGCACCGCGCCCGGCGGCGATGGCGAATCGGTGGTGTTCGTGCGCGACAACGGCGTGGGCTTCGACATGAAGTACGCCGACAAGCTGTTCGGCGTGTTTCAGCGACTGCATGCCGATACGCAGTTTGAAGGCACCGGCATCGGGCTCGCGAACGTGCGGCGCATCGTGCAGCGGCATGGCGGACGCACCTGGGCCGAGGCCGAGGTTGACCGAGGTGCGACGTTCTTCGTGGCGCTGCCGAGCGCCTGATTCCGATTGCACGGTTCAACTGGCGCTTTCAGGCCACGGTCTTGCTTCCAGGAAGGTGTCGGCGTTCGACATACACTTCAGGTGGAGGTCATCATGGTGGCTCGACGTGTCATCTCCCTCAGTCGCGCACTCGTGACGCTCACCGTGCTCAGCGTGATGCCTGTGATCGCCAGCGCCCATCACGGTTGGGGCGGCTACTCCAGCAAGGAATTCGAACTGTCAGGTGTCGTCGAACAAACGGTCACTCTGGCCGGGGCGCACGCGGCCATGAAGATCAAGGTGGGGACGCAGGTGTGGGACCTGACGCTCGCGCCGCCTCTCCGTGTGACTCAATCTGGGCTCACCGAGACGACCATTCCCGTCGGCGCCACCGTCACGATTCACGGTCATCGCAGCAACAACCCCAAGCGTTTTGAAGTTAAGACCGAACGGGTGACCTACAACGGCAAGACGTACAACGTGTACCCGGATCGCGAGTGAGATTGATGCACAGAGGTGGGGCCGCGCGACGGGTGGTGCTGGGCGCACTGGTGGCGGCACAAACGCTGGTCGGATCGCAGGCGCT
>CADEEX010000435.1:1748-3919 GCA_902826465.1 uncultured Acidobacteriota bacterium | reverse complement strand
ATACCCATCTTGGAGTACTCGCGCGACATTTCCATCGTGCTGCGCTCCGAGGCGATGGTCTCGTTCAGCGCGCGAAGATTGGCGATCGGTGCCTTCAGCTCGTGGGTGACCGCAGAGACGAACTCCGAGCGCATCTCGGCGAGCGCGGCATTGGCTCGTCCTGCCTGCCAGGTGAGGACCAGGGCCCCGGTCAGCACCGCCGCTATCACCGACGACACCAGCAGCGTGCGACGGGCGCCGCGGCCGGCGGCCAGCAGTGTCGGGTCACCATCGGCCCAGACCGCTGCGGTCCACGTCCGGATGGCCAGATCCTTCGGCGGGTCGACCGCGACGGTCGTCGGATCGAAGAAGCCGACCGCGAGGTCGCGTCGTGCCGTCAGCGGTGCGGTGCCGGGATCGTCAGTGTGCCCGAGCACCGCCACGCCGGCATCGTCGACGAGTGCGAGTTGCAGACCGCTGACGTCGCCGTCGACATTGGCGAGCTGGCTGGCGATTTCGGCGAAGTAGTGCGACCGCGTCCAGTCGAGATTAACGATGAACCCGAGGACCGCGGCTGGTTGCTGGCGGATGGGATCGGTGTAGGCGATCAAGGCCACGATCTGAGAAGGGTGGCCATCAACCGTGGTGTCGAAGATGGCGTACCGCCGTCCCTGTGCGACGTCCTTGGAGATGCGTGCGATCAGGCTGGCGGCCAGCCCTGGTTCGCTGCCGACAATTACCGGAAATGTCTTCTGCCCGTCGTAGGCCGTGAGCCAGGCAGGTCGCCGTTCGGCGCGACCGTAGAAGACGACTGAGGGCGCCGCTGGCGTGCCTCGCCATGAAAAGAATGCATCCGCATACGGGTAACGCGCGAAGGCGCTGGCGATCGGATGCAGCAGGTCGACCGCCTTGCCTTGCAACAGCCCGTCGCGCTCGGCGTTCCCGAGCACCCGCTGCTGGGCGCCCCGCATGTCGCGCAGCAACGCGGAGGCGAGGAGGTTCACCGCCGACTCGGCGCGACGCGATGCGACCTCGGCCGCCGCTCGTTCCCATTCGGAGACCGCGCGATATCCCGTCCAGACGAGTGCCGCTGTGGCGACCACGATCACGCCGGCCAGCGGCCCGATGAATCGACGACGACCGATCAGGGTGAGGACACCACTCACCGCGTGACCTCGCGTTCGCGGAAGTAGCGGGCCGCCCCAGGGTGAAGCGGAATCGGGGTGGCCGGCGCTTCGTTGACATTGAGGAAGCGGAGTGACGCTTCGACGCCCGATAGCTGCGGATACGCGTTGAACAACTGTGTCGTGAGGTCGTAGACGATCGACTCGTCGAGGTCGCGCCGGCAGAGCACGACCATGTCGATGCCAACCGTGGGGATGACTGCGTTCTGGCCAGGGTAGATGTCGCGGGGAATGGTCGCCAGCCGCACAAACGGATTGTTCCACCGCAACTGCTCGAGTGCCGGCCCCTCGATGGGGATCAGATACGCGCCTTCCTTGATCGCGGAGTACGTCAGGTCGTCCGGATAGGTGTAGCCAGGCAGAAAGATCGCGTCGAATCGCCCGGTCTTCAACCCGTCGGCACCTGCCGCCCGGGTCGGCACGTTCGTAATGTGTGCCTGGACGCCGAATGCATCGAGGACGAGGTAGGCCAGGTTCGAACTGGAGTTGGTGCGAGGGCCAAGTCCGACGTTCCGCCCCTGGAGATCGTAGATGGTGCGGATGCCAGAGTTCGCACGCACCAGCACATAGGCCGGCAGCGGCTGCAAGAGCGACAGTCCTCGAATTCGGCTGGACTCGGCGGCCGCCGGAGAGGCTGGTGGGTCGCCCCAGTAGGCGGCGTAGGCGACGTCGGCGAGGGTGATCCCGACATCCGCCTGATCATGCTCAAGGGCGTCAATGACGCTGGACGAATCGTTGGCGGCCTGGGCCTGCACGTCCAGATGCGGCAGGCGTCGTTCGTACTCTTTCCTGAGCGGCAAGCTCAGTGGGCCAAACGCGCTCGCGATGCGGAGTGCCGGCCGCGTCCTCTGTGGGGGCACGCGCCCTTCGCAGGCCACGAGCATCACGGCGCAGCCGAAGGCGAGCAGTGACAGCGCGAGACGGCGATGGATGAGGCGGATCGTCATGTCGAGCGGTGATTCTGCGCTCCGCCGGCACCGTTGGCAAGGCGCGAAATGCGTCACCGCG
>CADEEX010000435.1:0-1738 GCA_902826465.1 uncultured Acidobacteriota bacterium | reverse complement strand
CGACAAGTTGCGACAAGAGGCGCGCATCATTGGCGGCAGAATCTGCAACCGAGACCGAGGCATACCATGACGAAACGAGTCGCTTCGCGGTGCCGATCGCTGGTGGGGTGGTGTCTGGCCACGTTGACGCTCTGGATGTGGCTGGCGCCTTCCGCCGGTGCGCAGTCGCTGTCGTACACGAGTGGGCAGAACGTCTCGCCGGCGTACGAAGGGTGGGAGCAGTTGCCAGACGGCTCCAAGTACTTCGTGTTCGGCTATATGAACCGGAACTGGAAGGAGGAAATCGACGTGCCAGTGGGCCCGGACAACGGGTTCAGTATCGGTGGCGTCGACCAGGGACAACCGACCCGCTTCCTGCCACGCCGCAATCGATTCGTATTCCGGGTCAAGGTGCCTGCCGGTTTCACCGAAAAAGACGAACTGATCTGGACGCTGAACACGAAGGGCAAGGTCGAAAAGGCCTACGCAACGCTGCGCATCGATTACCAGATTGACGACGTCGTCAAGGCGTCCGAGACAGGGGCCCTCGGCGCCGGCTCGAGCAGTCCAGAGGTCCGGGCCAACAAGGCGCCCGTCGTCAAGGTCGAGGGGCCCAGGACGCTCACGGCGAAGGTCGGGACGCCGCTGTCGATCGTGACCCTGGTGACCGATGACGGCATTCCGAAGCCACGGGGCGCGGGGCTCGCCGGTTCAGCTGTTTCGAACGCGGGGTCTCGTCCCGACCAGCAGGCGGTCAACTCCACCAACCCCGACAACGTGACCCGGGTCAATCGCGCCACGCTGCCGCCGTCGCGGAACACGGTCGGGAAGAATGTTGGCCTGCACCTGTCGTGGTTTGTCTATCGTGGCCTGGGCCAGGTGACGTTCGCGCCTGAACAGGTCATGGTCTGGGAGGACACGCGCGCAGGCGCGAATTCGCCCTGGGCCCCTGTCTGGGTAGCGCCGTCCATGCCGGCCGATGGCCGGGTGACGGTGCAGGCAACCTTCAGCGAAGCGGGCACTTATACCCTTCGCGGGTTGGCCGACGATGGCGCCCTGCTCGGCAGTGACGACGTCACGGTCACCGTCATCAGGTAGGCGGGTTGCGACAAGTTAAGACACCGATTCCGGCCCCCGTCGTGGCACACTTCTATCGTTGCCGTAGACCGGCAATACCAACAATCGCATTCAAGGAGTGTTCGAGATGGATGTGGCCAGAAATCTCAGGTGGGGCGCCGTGGTTGGTGCTGGGCTGCTTGCCGTAGCGCTCGGTTCACCAGCCTCGCGAACGCTGCAGGCCGCCGCCGACGAGGTGACCTACACGAAAGACATCGCCCCCATCCTGCAGCGCAGCTGCGAGAACTGTCACCGCGCTGAGGGCGTGGCGCCGATGTCGCTGTCGACCTACCAGGAGGTCCGGCCCTGGGCGCGCGCCATCAAGCAGCGCACCGGCATCGGTCCCAAGGCCGGCGTCATGCCGCCGTGGTACGTCGAGAAGAACATCGGCATCCAGAACTTCAAGGACGATCCGTCGTTGAGCGATGTCGAGATCGCCAAAATCGCGAAGTGGGCCGATAGCGGTGCACCGCAAGGCAATCCGGCTGATATGCCGAAGGCGAAGGATTACGGCGATGCCTCGGCGTGGCACATCGGCAAGGCTGATCTCATTGTCAAGACGACCGACCTGGTTGGGAAGGCCGGTTCCCCTGACTGGTGGGGTGAGATACCGCGCGTGCCGACGGGCCTGACCGAATATCGC
>CADEEX010000434.1 GCA_902826465.1 uncultured Acidobacteriota bacterium | reverse complement strand
CCAATGAGCACATCGGCACGGTGGGTGACGCGACGACCATGGCGGTGGATGCGTTCCTCGACGGGCTCACACGGAAGTAGACAGCCCGGCGGGCCGCGGCCGTGGAAATCGAGATCGCCAAGAAGAAGGGACAGAACCGTTTGCCGGATCTGCCCCTTGGATAAGCCTCCCACCGGCGGGCCTGCGCCCGACGGTGGGATTGCGTTCGCTTACTTCCAGTCCATGCTCAGCCGCAGGCCGTACAGGCGCGGGCTGCCGAACTGGTAGTTCCAGATATCATCCGGGCCGGCCGTGACGAACGTACCGTTCGTCAGGATACGCCTGTCCGACATGTTGTTGACGAAGGCCGAGACCGCGAAGCCCCTGCCGTTCGCATACTCGAGGCTCGCATCGCTGATGAAGTGCGCTTCCTGCTGGGTGTCGCGGTAGTTGAAGAACGACGTGAAGTAGTCGCTCTTGTACGTCGTGTTCGCCCGGAAGGTCACGGTGTTCTCGCCGCCCAGCCGGAACACGTGGTCGTAGCCGAGCCGGATGATCACGTCAGGCGCGTAAGCCAGATCGTTGCCCGCGAAGTTCGGGTTCTGCACACCCGGGGTGCCCGGATCGACGTCACCCACCGACGTGATGTCCGGCAGGAACGAGGCGTTTGAGCCGCACGATCCGGGCCCGATGGGCGTGAAGTTCGGAGCCGTGCGCACGCAATAGACGGCGAAACTCGCACGCAGTTCGTCGATCTTGTTGTTCAGGTAATTGAACGACAGGTTCACGTGGTCGTTTTCCGTCAATTCGAAAGCGCCCTCCGCCTCAAGACCCCAGATCGTCGCCGAACCCGCATTGAACGTTTGCCCGCCGATGGCCGAGTCGATCAGCACGTTGACCTGCAGGCCCTCGTAGTCGTATCGGAACGCCGAGAGGTTCAAGAGGTGCTGGCCGAATTCCTTCTTCATGCCCACTTCGAAGGCCGTGTTGGTTTCCGGGCCGTACGCGCCCACGGAGTCGAAGCCGCCGCCCTTGAAGCCGGTCGACACCTTGCCGTAGTACAGCGTGTCGCCGTCCGGCTGGTAATTGAGGCCCGCCAGCCACGTGGTCTTGTTCTCAGAGCTTCCGAGCTTGGAGAAGTTGAACACCGCCGGGTTGGTTGCCGGGTTCTGGACGATCGGGCGATTGATCGCGCCGATGCCGCCGTTGCTGGACGCCCAGTCGCCGGTGTTGTCGTTCTTCGTGTAACGCCCGCCCACCACGCCGGTCAGCGTGTCGGAGAAAGGCAGTTCGACCTGGCCGAACACCGACTGGCTCTCGTTGTCGTTCTTGCGGGAGAACGTGTTGATGAACCGGCCGTTGTTGGTCGTTCCCGGCGTGGCGTCGCCGTTGTAGAAGCCGTTCAGCGTGTCCGTCGACTGCTTGAAGTAGAACAAGCCGGCCTGGTAGATGATGTTGTTCACGTTGCCGGCCAGGCGGAGCTCGTGGCTCTGAGTGTCCGTCTTGTCGTGGTCGACAAGCTGGACGTAAACGACCGGCAGCGAGTTCTGGCTGCTGCTGTCCTGCTCGAAGTTCCGGAAGCCGCCGAGGTAGCTCAGCGTCGCCGCCGGGCTGAACTCATAGTCCAGGCGCGTGCGGAACGCGTAGGTGTCGTACTTGAGCACGCCGTCGCCGTTGGCTGGAGCGGCATATTCCTCGCGATTGACGTCCTGGAGGAACTGGGTGTTCTGCGGAACGCAAAGCACGTTGTCCGTGATCAGCGGCGCGCCGCGCACCCAGCCCCGGTTCGAGCAGGTTGCATTCGGCGCGTAACGGGCATTGTGCGTATCCACGCCCGCATTGATCTGCGGCGTGAATTCGCGCTGGGAGACCTCGCCGGCCACGTAGAAGCTGAAGGCGCCGAGGTCATTGCCCTGCAGGGCAATGCGGCCGCCCCAGGCGTTGTTGTCGTCGGACTTGAAGGCGCCGTAGGCCGGGAAAGACAGGCCTCCGACGTTGCCGCCGGCAAACGCCGGATGCTTCACATAGCCGTCGCGGTCTTCGTAGAAGCCCGCGACGCGCGCGGCAATGGCTCCGGTGAACGGGATGTTGACGCCGCCGTCGGCGCGGACCGAACTGTAGTTGCCGTAGCTGATCGAGCCGTTGCCGCCGAATTCGCTGCCGGGCTTGCGCGCAATGTAGTTCACGGCGCCGGCAGTCGAGTTGCGGCCGTACAGCGTGCCCTGCGGGCCGCGCAGCACTTCAACGCGTTCGAGATCGAACAGCGCCGTCGCCAGCGCCCGTCCGCCGTTCAGGTACTCGCCGTCGATGTTGGAGGTAACCGACGTGTCGGCTCCCGTCGTCACGTCGCCGATGCCGCGGATCGTGACGCTGACGGTACCCTGGCCCTGCGTGATCTGCGCAACCGGCGCAATCTTGCTCAGGTCGTTGGCGTCCTTGAAGCCGGCGCTGGCCAACTCCTCGGGCGAGATCACGTCGATCGCGATCGGCACGTCCTGCACGTCCTGGGCGCGCAACTGTGCGGTCACGATGACTTCCTCGATCACGGGCGCGGCCGGAGCCGCAGCCAGTGCGGCCGACGTTGCAAGGATTCCGCAGACGCTGGCTACCAGCAATTTCGGTGCAATTTGAGTTCGCATATCGATCCCCCCGAGTAGTTACCTGGTTGACGTGGGGCGAATCGGGCGAGATTCCCCCCAGTCAGATTTCAGCGAGCATCTTTGGCCTTCCCGACAGCGCTGTCAAAACTCGATCAGCCTTCAACTGCAGCAATAGTTGTTCGTGCATGCAGAATCCGGTTGAGCGCGCGCCCCCATCCGGGCGCGCCCCTCGCCCGGATGCCGGTGATGATGACGCCATTCGCAGCGCGCTGCTTCAGTCCTCGAGGATGAACGTGACCTTGAGGCGCACCTTGTACTCGGTGATCTTGCCCTTGGAGATCGAGACTTCCTGGTCAGCGACCCATGCGCCGGTCACGTTCTTCAGGGTCTTGGTGGCCCGCTTCACGCCGTTCTCCACGGCGTCGTCGAAGCTCTTCTTGGACGTGGACGAGATTTCGGTAATGCGCGCAACGGTCATGGGAAGCTCCTTGCTGTTGAGATGACTCGGCGGCCCTAGGGGCTCGCCTGCCCGAGCTTACCCCCGAAGCACCGCAACAATCGCACCGACCGATTTGCCGTGTAGGAACGCCAATCCACCCGCTCGGCCTCCACTCTGACTTGACGGCCGTCCTTCCCGCCGTGAGGCCCCCTTGCCGGTAGGCCTACTTGCCGACGAAGTCGGCCGGTCTATTCGGCTCGCGCTCCTAACGTCTCGAGCGCCTTCCCCGCCACCCTCATGATCGTCCAGTCGCTCATCGGCTTCGCGCCGATGGAGAGGTAGAAATCGATGGCCTGCTGGTTCCAGTCGAGGACCGACCACTCGAAGCGCCCGCAACCGCGCTCGACGGCCAATCGGCCCACGGCCTTGAGCAGCGCCTTGCCGCACCCCTGACCCCGGAAGCGGGACCGGACGAACAGGTCCTCGAGGTAGATGCCCGGCTTGCCGACGAACGTGGAGTAGTTGTGGAAGAACAGCGCGAAGCCGGCGGTGTCCGCCCCCACCCGCGCGATGAGCACTTCGGCGTAGGGCCGCGGGCCGAACAGGGCTGCCGCAAGGCCCTCCTCGGTGGCGACCGCCTCATGGAGTAGATGCTCGAACTCGGCGAGCTCGCGCACCATCGCCAGGATCTCGGGGACGTCGGCAGGCCCGGCTGGACTGATGCGGCAGGTGGCGTGCGGGTTCATGGGCGGTCCTTCCAGGCGTCGCAGGTGAAAATAGAAGTTAACTTTTTTTGTGCGATGGCGTAGTTTAGGCCTTAGCTAGAGGAACCGGCCTTAAAGAAACCAACAATGTCAGACGCTATCAAGCTGCCCCTGACCGCGCTCCGTGCCTTCGTGGCCGT
>CADEEX010000433.1 GCA_902826465.1 uncultured Acidobacteriota bacterium | reverse complement strand
CCGACACCTTGATCCAGTGCGCCGCGCCGTTGTGCGCGGGCGCTGGCGGTGCCTGTGTGCCGGCAGCGGGCGGCGTGAACGCGGCAATCGGCATCGTCTCTGGCTGCGCGTCAACGACGTTGGCAATGAACAGGCCTGGGACCGTGTATTCCTGGCCGCTCAGTTGCGAGAAGTGAATCTGCCAGAGGTCTTCGAGGCCTGGCGATGAGTACAGGCTCTTCATCGCGTCTGGCTGACCGCCCTTGCGCGTGCCGTTGTTCATGATCGCCACGCGTGGCCGGAGTCCGTGCACCAGTGCCGGCGAGTTCGAGATCGCCTGTCCATGATGTGAGACGACAAACAGGTCCACCGCACCGACGCGGTTTGTCGGGCACATCAGGTCGAGCTCCTTGTTCCACGTGAGGTCGCCTAGGTGCGCGACGCGAAATCGTCCGAACGTAATGAGGCTGCCGACCGACTGCGCGTTCTCTGTCGGATCCGCAGCCTGTGGCGCGACACCGACACACGCCGCGTTGGCCGCGCCGGCACCCGACAGTGGTGCGGTCAATCGCTGGCCGGCCGAGGTGACGATGGTCCAGTCGAGTCCGGGTACGGTGAGCTTGTCGCCCGGCTTCGCCACAGTGTGCGTTCCCTTCGCGTACAACGGGGGGTACACCGACGTGAGGAACGTGTCGGCGCCTTGCGCCGGCTGCACATTGGCGCCGTGATCGATGAACTGGCCGATCGGCAGTCGCGACGCGACCTCCGCCATACCGCCGAAATGATCGCCGTGCCAGTGCGTCGTGATCAGGTGATCGATTCTTGTGATGCCGGCGTCCTTTGCCGCCGCCGCGATTCGCTCGGCGTCGCGGACAGCCGCAGCGCCGCCGTTGCCCGTGTCGATCAGCACCGACGCGCCGGAGGGAGACACGAACAACGTGGCGTTCCCGCCTTCAACATCGATCACGTAGATGGTGAGGGCGCCTGGTTGCCGGCCCTGCGCCAGGGCCACAGATGCGGTGACGGCCAGTACCACCGTGATGTGCACGAGTCTCGCGAACGCTCTCGTCATGGTGCCCTCTCGCTCGTTCGGTGAAATGCCGAAGGGCGAAGTATGAAGTACGAGTTCTTGAACGTAAATCGCTAATTCGTCCCTCGTCCTTCGTACTTCCTACGACGTATCCACTGTCGGCGGAGGCGATGGAACGCCGGCGCGATGGTGGTGACACACAGCGCGAGTCCGGCCAGGCTCAGCACAATGACGACGATGTCCCAGAGTGGGCGGCGGTAGTAGAGGAAGGGGAAGTCGAGGCTGTGCAGGCCGTGATAGAGCCAGCGGTTGAGCCGTGTCAGCCGCTCTTCCTTGCGAACGATCGCGCCGCGCACGGGGCTGACGTAGAGCCACGTCCGCTGCGGGTCGTGGTATTTCACGCGCAGCACCGGTAGCGGCAGTTCGCCGTCGCGGTCGTAGTAGTACGCGTCGTACTCGTCGAGCCACGCCACATCTTCCGGTGCGACGCCCCCGCCCGCGCCGACGGCCGAGGCGAGCAATGCGCCGCGATCGAATGTCGGCTGCACAGCCCCATCGTCAAGCGACGCGACCGCGGTCGAGGAGGCGAGGTACGCAGCGCCGCGAAAGCGGACGAGTTCAAGCTCTGTTGCCGGCGAGAGCGCTGCCGCGGCCCGCACCAGCGACGCCGTGCTGATGCCGTCGAGTGTCCACGTGCCGCCGGAATAGGCGTTGCGCTGCGCCGCCGTGGGCGCGGTGCTCGGATGCCAGTCCCACGGGTCCATGGACAGCAGCCCGCTGAAGATCCAGGTGAGCGTCACGGCACCCGCGAGCAGTCCCAGATAGTGATGCCACCACATCCAGCCGGCATACGGCGAGCGCGACGGCTCGCGTTTCAGCCGGAAGCGACGCGACGGCGAGAAGCGCCACACACCCCACACCAGACCGGCGACGCACATCAGCGTGCCGGCGAGCGATGACCAGATGATGAACTGTCCCCACTCGTAGCTGTGGCGGCGGATGGGTGTCAGGTAGATCCAGTGCAGGATGGCGCCTGGATAGGCCCACCAGCGCTCGTTGGCCGTGGTGTCGAGCACGACATCGCCGGTGGCGACAGCGATGTAGAGACGCGTGTCCGCCGGATCGCCGAGCGCGACGCGGTGCATGGGCAGGAGCCGCGAGGTTTCGAGCGTCCATTGATCGGGCGACTCCACATAGCCGTCGTAGCGGGCGCTCGAGGCGTACGCCGGTGCGAAGCGTCTGGCTTCAGCTAACGCCTGCTCGGGCGTGGCCGGGGGCAACGGTTCGCCTGAATCCGCAAAGAGGGGATGCCAGCGTCCGCCCGCGAGGAAGCGATAGAGGGGACGCCCGTCGGCCATCCCGAGCCTGAGTGCGCTGACGCGTCCGTCGATAGCGCTTGCTGCGGTGGCGGGATCGATCGTCGCGGATGAGAAGTTGAGCGTCGGCAGACGCACCTCGCGCTCTGCTGGTGTCAGCCGCGGCATCCGGGCGTACATCATCACCACGCCAGACACGAACCAGCCGATGAACAGCGCGCCGAGCACGATGCCGAGCCAGCGGTGGGTGTAGATCAGAACGCGGGTGAGGGCGACACGCATCGGGCAGCGCAATTCTAGTTCGAGGGTCCACAGGTCGACAGGTCCACAGGTCCACGGGTCCACAGGTCCACAGGTCCACGGGTCCACAGGTCCACGGTGCGAGGGGCGAGATTTGGCTTGACCCGCATGCGCGACACGCGCGGCGGAAGCGAACATTCGCGAGCGGCGTGTGCATGCGACAGACGGGAAACGTCACCGGAGCCGCCGAAGTCCTCGCGGGGTGACGGAGTCGTCATCATCCGAGCGACGGAGTGGGGCCCCGCGTCAGCCGCCGACGCGTCGGCGCAGGTGATGTTTCCCACGCCGTCTCGCGGTTCGCGGAGCCGCGCGTGTCGCGCATGCGGCTCAAGCCAATGCAATCGTGAGCACCCGTGCGCCGCGGTTAAAGCGACCCTCACCGTGGACGATAGAACGACCATAGTGAGTTACTTTCCTGAACGCCGTCGTGTGCACAGTGAGACCGGCTCTGCGCTCGTCGAGATGGCCGTCGTCCTGCCGGTACTGACGATTCTGATGTTGTCGATTGCGCAGATCGGCTTCGTGATGAATCGCCGCATCATGCTCACTGAAGCGGTCGGCTTCGCCGCGCGCTCGCTGGCGCTGACGCGCAGCAACGCCGACCCGTGCTTGGTCGCCGTGACCAAGCTGAAGGCCGCCGCCAACGGGCTGACCCTTTCGAGTCTCAATATCACGATTCAGGTCAACGGCCATACTTCTGCGACTAGCAACAGCCCAAGCTGTCCAGGCGACGGCTCGATGTCTGCCGGATCCGATGCAGTTGTGACTGCGACCTATCCTTACAGCATCGCGTTTTACGGCTTCAACCTCGGGGCAGGCAACTTCACCGCGCAAACGTCGGTCAGGGTCGAATGAGCGCCGTCAATTCTTCTCGTGGTCGTTCACGCCTGCGGGACGAACGCGGCCAGGCCATGATTCTCGTGGCGCTGGCGCTGGTAATGCTGATCGGCTTCGTCGGCTTCGCGCGCCTGGGAGGAGTCTTGCGTCTTGCCCAGTCAGATCGATGGGCGTGACGACGGAGAACCTCCAGCGCGAGCTGCGGGCGGTGTTCGCCAACGAGGCGGCGGGCAGCCTGGCGCGGGTCGAGTCGCTGCTCGACCGGCCGGTGCCGGACGGCCGCGAGGTGGTGGAGGCCCTGTTCCGCGAGTTCCACACCATGAAGGTCGGCGCCGCCGCGGCCGGCTACAGCCTGGCGGCGCGGGCGCTGCACGACGCCGAATCGCTGCTCGACGCGGTGCGCGGCGGCAACGGCATCGGCGCGCCGGGTGACCTCAATGCCCTGCGGCGGGTGGTCGAGCGGGTGCGCGGCGA
>CADEEX010000432.1 GCA_902826465.1 uncultured Acidobacteriota bacterium | reverse complement strand
CCTGCTTTTCCATGCGGTGGAGTTTGCGCTCACGGTCGCCGAGCAGAGTGGCGGCGCATTCGATCCGACGGTGGGGGACGCGATGGAGCGCCGTGGGTTCAACCGCGAGCATCGGAGCGGCAGACGTCTGACCACGCCGATCGCGAGGGACACTGACGTGAGCTTCCGCGACGTCAGCCTCGACCGTGATCGGCGCACAATGACGGTTCGTCGGCCGATGATTCTCGACCTGGGGGCCGTCGCCAAGGGACTGGCCATCGACATGGCGGCACACGAACTGCGGCCCCTCGGCAGTTTCGCCATTGATGCGGGCGGCGACCTCTACCTGGCCGGTTGTCGGCCTGACGGCCATCGGTGGTCTGTCGGCATCCGGGCCCCACGCCGCGGGCCGCTCGCAGACACCGGCGAGCTCGAGGCGGTCGAGGTGCTGCACGTGTCCGACCTCGCGGTGTGCACGTCTGGCGACTATGCGCGGCCAGCGCCTGACGGCGGCGGTCATCACATCGTCGACCCGCGCACCGGCGGATCGGCGCACGAGGTCGCCAGCGTGACGGTGCTGGCGCCGCGAGCGATGCTGGCCGATGCCGTAGCAACCGCGGTCTTCGTGCTTGGCCCGCAGGACGGGATCCGGCTGTGCGAGCAACTCGACGTGGACGCGCTGGTGGTAACGCCAGCCAGCGAATGTTTTTCGACGCAAAGGATGCGGAGTGGTCACTATCGACGCGGTGAAGCGTTTCTTCCGGACACCCAAGGGGCTGGTCACGATCGTCCTGCTGATCCTGGTCGCGATCGCGGCGCCGCCGGAGGGACTTGAGCGTGTGGCGCCAGGACTGATCAGCGCTGCGGTGGTCGCCGGCGCGCTTGATGCGGTGATGCTTCGGCGACTGCGCCAGCGACAAACGAAACAGAAGTGGGAGTTCCCGAGTGGCGCGGTGCTGAGCGCCCTGTTCATCGCGATGGTGTTGAGCGCGCGCGAGCCGTGGTATGTCACCGCCCTGACCGCCGCACTCGCCGTCGTCAGCAAATACCTGCTGCGGACGCGGGCCGGGAACATCTTCAATCCGGCGGCGCTGGCGGTCGTGGCGACCTTCTATGTGTTTCATACCGCGCAGAGCTGGTGGGGGGCGCTGCCGAACCTGCCGCCGGCGGCCCTGGCGGTGTTGATGGCAAGCGGCGTGTTCATCGCCGATCGGGTCAACAAGATGCCGCTCGTGCTGGCGTTCCTCGGGAGCCACTTCCTCCTGTTCGCCGCGACGACGTTCCTCGGCGACGCGCGCATCGTGGCAGAGATTTTCCGCGCGCCGGACCTGCACGCCGCGCTGTTCTTTGCGTTCTTCATCCTGACCGATCCGCCGACGTCGCCGGTGAGGTATCCGGCTCAACTCGTGTGTGGAGTCATCGTGGCGGTCGCCAGCTTCCTGGTCTTTCAGCTGTCGGGCGCTGTGCACTTCCTGCTCACAGGAGTGCTCGTCGGCAACGTCTACGAGGCCTGGCAGCGCGGCCTGCCGCTCACGCTGCGTCACTTTGCCGTCTCGGACAGGCGCTAGCGTGCCGGTGGCGATGCGTTCATCTCAAGTCAAGCCCCTGCTCAAGTGGGTGGGCGGCAAGCGGCAGCTGCTGCCCGAACTGCGGCGGTTCTACCCCACCACCTTCAATACCTACATCGAGCCGTTCTTCGGCAGCGGCGCGGTGTTCTTCGACCTCCACGGATCGGGGGCGCTCGACGGCCGGCAGGTCGTGCTGGTCGACTCGAACCCCGACCTGATCGGCTGCTACCAGGCGGTCCGCGACAATGTGGACGCCGTTGCCGACGCGCTCGACGCGCTCGCGGACGGACACCAGCGTGGGGGCCACGAGCACTACTATCTCGTTCGGGACACGCGGTTCAACCCTGAGCGCGACGCCAGACGCGACGCCACCGGGCGAATCGCCTACACACCTGAGCTCGCGGCGATGCTGGTCTATCTGAATCGCACCGGATTCAACGGACTGTTCCGAGTGAACGCACGGGGGGCGTTCAACGTGCCGGCGGGGCGCTACGAACGACCGCATATCGCGGACCGTGCGCGTCTTCACGACGTGTCGGCGGCGCTCTCCGACCCGCGCGTCACGCTGGTGCTCGGCTCGTTCGTCCATGCGCACGCGATCGCCAGGCCCGGCGACTTCCTGTATTTCGACCCCCCGTACGCTCCGCTCAGCCGGACGGCGGCGTTCACCAGTTACACCGCGCCGCGGTTCGGCTCGGCCGAGCAGGCCGAACTGCAGCGAGTGGTTCTGGCGCTCGCCACTCGTGGCTGCCAGGTTCTCGTCAGCAATTCAACCGCGGACGAGATTCGCGATCTGTACGATCAGAACGACACGGCCCGGCGCGCTGGTCTCCGGGCGTTCCGCGTGCCTGCCCGCCGCGCGATCAACAGCAAGGCCGCGCGCCGGGGCCCGGTCGATGAGTACGTCATTACCAACCTGCCACGCCACGAACCGTAGCTCGCCTTTCCAGAGTGCCCCGTGCTAGGCTCAGGGGTTGTCAGCGCGGACACCGTGTCCATCCACTGAAATTCTGCGAAAGTGGCGGAACTGGCAGACGCGCCGGACTTAGGATCCGGTAGCCGAAAGGCTTTGGGGGTTCGACTCCCCCCTTTCGCACCACTCGACCTCGACATCGCTTCAGGCTCCGGGCTCCAGGCCCCGGACCCTGCGCGCCTGCACACACGTTCCGAAGCCTGAAGCCGGAAGCCGCAGCCCCAATGAAGGCAGACCTCACCGACGTCAGCGAGACGCGAAAGACCCTTACTGTCGAAGTCCCGGCCGAAATGGTCGACGCCGCCATCAACCGCGTGGCCAAGGAATACGGGCGTAAGGTCCGCATTCCAGGCTTTCGTCCCGGCAAGGCCCCGGCCAAGGTCATCAAGCAGCGCTTCAAGGAGCAGATTCTCCACGAGGCCTCACACGACCTGATCCCGCGCGCCATCGATGAGGCGTTGAGAGACAAGGGGGTCGAGCCGGTCAGCCAGCCCGAGGTCCCGCATCTCCACGTGGTGGAAGGACAGGCGCTGACGTTTTCGGCATCGTTCGACACGCTGCCGTCGTTCGACCCGGGCGACCTGTCGACGATCGCCATCACCCGGCCGTCGGGCAAGATTGAAGACGAGGCCGTGGACAACGCGCTGCAGCGGCTGCGCGATCGGGCGGCGCGTTCGGAGTCCATCGCAGGACGGGGCGTGATCGACGGCGATACGGTCACGGTCGATCTCGTGCGGAGCGACGCGGAGGGTGCCAGCGACACGCACAAGGATGTGGTCATCGAGATGGGCGCGAGCGCCAATCCCCCCGGCTTCGACGCGCATCTGCTCGGTCTCGAACCTGGTGCGGAGAAGTCGTTCGCGATTACGTTTCCGGCCGACTACGCCAGCGAGGAGCTGGCTGGCCGCGATGTGTCGTACACCGTCACCGTGAAGAGTCTGACGCGGCGCGTCCTGCCGGAACTCGACGATGAGTTCGCGAAGGACATGGGCGAATTCGAGTCGCTGTCTGCGCTGCGCGCTCGCGTGCGCGAAGATCTCGAGCACGAAGGCAAGCATGCCGTTGAGCGATCGGTGCGCGGCGATCTCATGAAGCAGCTGGCGACGCGCGTCCCCTTTGCGTTACCGGACTCGCTGATCGATCGTGAGATCGATCGCCGTCTCGAAGAGTTTGCCGGGCGGCTGATGGATCAGAATATCGACCCGCGACAGGCTGGTATCGACTGGGCGGCGTTCCGCGACAGCCAGAAGGAGCCGGCGCGTGAAGCCGTGGGTAGCGCGCTGGCGCTCGACGAGATCGCGCGACGCGAACAGCTGCAGGTCACAGAGGAAGACGTCGAAAAGGAGATCGAACGCTACGCCGAGCGCACCGGACGCACGGCGCCGGCGGTGCGGGCGGCCCTGGAAAAAGAGGGCGGATTGTCACGGGTACGCTCGG
>CADEEX010000431.1 GCA_902826465.1 uncultured Acidobacteriota bacterium | reverse complement strand
CGATGCCGTCAAAAATGGATACCAAGTAGCCACTGGATACCGGGTGTGTATACCAAGTATCTCCATCGGCACCTCGACCTTCGGACGATCTCAGCAAAGCAATAGTCCTGTTTTCAACTATTTGCACTGATCGTCATCAAATCAGCCGGCCCTTGAGGCCTGCGGTCTGGAAGTTGATACACGACTGGGCAGTCCTTTCACGTGGAGCGCCCAGTGACCAACCAGTGGATCCCTCAGTCGAAGACCCCGACCACCGCCAGGCCCGAGCGTTCGTCTGAACGCCGCGAGCTGGTCGTCCCCGCACGACTGACCTGGAAGGATCAGCGCGGCACCACCCGTTTCGCCAGTGTCGTCACCCGCAATGTCAGCGAGCACGGCGTGCTCATCGAAACGCAGTCACCCCTGTCGATTCCGCTCTACCGCCTGGTGCAGTTTCAACTCGAACGCGACGTGCGCGACCACCAGGGCCTGCCAGCGTCGCTGCGCGACGGCCGCGCCCTCTCGGCCGTCTACCGCATTGAACCGCCCGCCTATTCCGGCGCCCGCGACGGACTGGCGCTGCGCCTCATGGTGGACCCGAAGCGGCATGTGCAAACCACCGAGTCGATGGAAAAGGCACGAGCGACGGCCTAGCTTTTCGTTCTCCAATACCGCGCCAGCCCGCGCCAGTTGAGGTCGAAGCGCGCGGAGGTCTCGTAGCGGGTCGCTTCTTCGTCGCTCAGACGGCGTCGCAATTCGCGCCGTACTTCGGCAACAAACCAGGCTTCTTTCACGCTGTCGTCGCCATCCTGTGCGAGCGACCGCCGCGCAATGCCCGCCACCAGGTCAATGTGATCGCGCAGCTCGGCGAGGTGCGCGCCCGTCTGCTGACTCGGGCCGAAGTGCGTGAGCAGCAGCGTCTCCGGATGCCAGGCCGCGATCGTGTCGAGGCTCGTGCTCCACAGCTCGAGGTCGATATCCGGCGGCGGCGTGGGCGGCAGGATGAACCCGCCAGTGACCACGCGCACGCCGGCCGTGTCACCGACAAACGCCACCCCGCTGTCTGGACTGAAATAGCTGACGTGGTGACTGGCGTGTCCGGGCGTATAGGCGACGTGCAGGTCCCGGCCTGAGAGCGTCAATCGCTCACCGCCCTTGAGCGTCGTCATCGCCCCGGCAGGCACGGGAAGCACCTCGCCCCACAGCAGATCCATCAGGTCGCCATAGAGCCGCGTGGCGCTCGCCACCAGCTTCGACGGATCGGCCATGTGCGGCGCACCGACGTCGTGCACGTAGACGCGAATGGCCGGATTCTCGCGCAGCAACGCGCCGGTGCTGCCGGCGTGATCGAGGTGGATGTGCGTCAACAGCACGGCAGTGACATCGGCGATCGTCAGCCCGGCGGCGGCCAATACCTGCCTCACCGTCGGGAGCGTACTGGCAGGTCCCGGGTCGAGCAGCGTGACGCCGCCGGCGCCGTCCAGCATGACGCCCGCGATGGCATTCATGCGGCCACGAAACTTCAAATCGAAGTAGTGCATTCCCGGGGCAAGCGTCTGCATGGCAGGGCCCACTCTATCGGAGAACGCGCTATGATTCTCCGCTCCTTTACACAACCTTGATGCGCTGCATTCTGACCACCGCGCTCGTGCTCTGCCTCGTCGCCACCGCGTGGCCCGCCACGGCCCAGACCCTGTCAGCCGCGGAACGGCCGACGGTGGCGGCCGTTCGCCTCGACGAGCCCGGGCGCATCACGCTCGATGGGCGCCTCAACGAAGACGTCTGGAAGCACGCCATGCCGGCCAATGGCTTTCGCCAGATCGATCCGTTGAACGGCCAGCCCGCCACCGAGCGCACCGAAGTCCGCATCGTCTATACGGCACGGGCACTGTATCTGGGTGTGATCTGTTTCGATTCGGAACCAGACAAGTGGCTCGGCTATCAGCGGCGGCGCGACGAGTTCCTCTCCTCTGATGATCGGTTCATGTGGACCATTGACACGTTCCTCGATGAGCGGTCGGGGTACTTCTTCGAGATGAACCCGTCTGGACTCATGGGCGATTCGCTCATGGGCAACAACATCGACAACCGACAGTGGGACGGCATCTGGAACGCGCACGTCGAGCGCAGCGATATCGGCTGGACGATCGAGATTGAGCTGCCGTTCCGTTCGTTCAACTTCAACCCCGAGAGCGACACCTGGGGCATCAACTTCGAGCGCACGGTGCGCCGCAAGAACGAAGACAGTATCTGGACCGGCCACCAGCGCAATCAAGGCCTGCGCCGCATGGCCAATGCCGGCCGCGTCACCGGCATCCGGAACGTGACGCAGGGGCTCGGCCTCGACGTCAAGCCCTACGGCCTGCTCGCCAGCGCGGCGTCGCCGGCGCGGAACAACGGCACGTTCGACACCACGACCAATCAGGGCATCGACCTGTTCTACAGCGTCACCCCTGGCCTGCGGTCGATGCTGACGATCAACACCGACTTCGCCCAGACGGAAGTCGATCAGCGCCAGGTGAACCTGACGCGTTTCAATCTGTTCTTCCCTGAGCGCCGCGACTTCTTCCTCGACGGCGCGCCGTTTTACGCGTTCGGCAGCCCCCTCAGCGGCGATCTCATCGTCAATCCGTTCTTCAGTCGGCGCATCGGCCTCTCCGCGGCCAACACGCCGCAGAAGATCGACTTTGGCACCAAGCTCACCGGCCAGTACGGCAACCAGGACCTCGGCGTCATGCACGTCCGCACGGGTGACGACGCCGCGAGCGGCAACATCAGCGAAGACTTCACCATCGCGCGCCTGCGGCGGCGGGTGCTGCAGCAGTCGTACATCGGCGGCATCTATACGCGGCGGGATGCCAGGGACGATGGCGTCGGCGCCCGCCAGACGGCTGGCCTCGACATGCGCCTCGCCACCAACCGCGTCCGCGGAAACCAGAATCTGGAAGCGAGCGCGTATTACCTGGCCACCACCAGGCCCGACGCGACCAGCGGCAATTCATTCGGGGTCACCGCTGCCGCGCCCAACGATCGGTGGAACATTCAATTCGGCGCCCGCCAGGTCGATCAGGATTTCGACCCGGCGATCGGCTTCGTCACTCGCCAGGGCTACCGCCGGTATCAGCCCAGCATCGAGTTCGGGCCGCGACCGCGCGGGCACCGCTACATCCGCCGTGTCTCGTTTGCGGGCTACGGCGACGTGCAAACCGATCTGCAGAGCGACTTCCTGACGCAGCGCGTCGATCTCAAGCTGTTCGACGTGCTGTTCCACTCTCAGGAACAGTTCTCGGTGACGGTGATTCAGGATCGCGAACGGCTCGACACCGACTTCCGCGTCGCCGGCAGCGCGATCGTTCTGCCGCGAGGCGCGATCTACAGCGGGACGCGCATGCGGTTCCAGGGACAAACGGCGAACCGGCGCGTCATCGCCCTCAGCGGGTCGTACGAGAACGGCTACTACTATTCGGGATCGCGGCAGTCGATCGCCGCCAACCTGACCATTCGCGCGCGCCCCGGCGTCATTGTCTACACCACGGCGGAGTTCAGCGATCTCGACCTGCCCGAGGGCACGGTGCGCACGACGCTCTACCGGGTGATCGGCGAAACGCAGTTCAGCCCGTGGATCGCGCTGGTCAACAATTTCCAGTACGACAACGTCAGCGACGTGCTCGGCTGGCAATCGCGCTTCCGCTGGATCGTGCGTCCCGGCAGCGACATCTACGTGGTCTACACCAGGAACTGGCGAGACGACGTCGGGATCGGCTTCAACACGATCGACCAACGAGTCGCCTCGAAGGTGCTGTACACGCATCGGTTCTAGGTCGGGGCTTGGGGCTTGGGGCTCGGGGCTATGATTTCCTCGTGTCGCGTTCCAGGGTCCGCTTCGAAGCCATCGTCGAGTCGCTGACGATGGCGATTCTGGTGTTCCGCGATCACCAGCTGATCTACGCCAACATCGCCGCGCAACAGTTGCGGGAGCGCATGCGGGC
>CADEEX010000430.1 GCA_902826465.1 uncultured Acidobacteriota bacterium | reverse complement strand
GACGACGTCGAGAGCGCGCGAGACTTCGTGAACGGCACAGATTCGTGGCCGCGCAGCGCCACCTCCGGCTGCAGCACGCCGGCCGCCAGGTGCATGGCGCCTAGCCGTAGGCCCACGCCTGTCCCCCATTGCCATCCGGCCACCGCCACGGCCAATCCCACCACGGGTAAGACGGCCACGGTGTAGAAGGCGAGGCGCGCAGCGGACCGGCTCTCGAGCACGCTCCTGGGGCCTACTATGCGAAAGGCCCAGTTGGCGGCCAGGTCCGTCGGGACCGCGAACGCGGCTCGCAGCCCCAGCACGAGGAAGAAGATCAGGATCAAGGGAATGACGACGAGGAGGGCGGCCGGTTGGTCGACGGAGAGTCGACCGCGGACGCCCTGTGACAGCACCCGCACGCCCCCGAGTGCCACCCCGAGCGCGAGGTAACTCGCGACGATGAGTAGATGCCGGCGACTACGCTGGAGGCTTCGTACCGCGAACGCGTAGCGGGCGCGGGCGCTGGGACGGCGCAGGACGGCACCCGCTGCCAGCAGCGGTGCCAATAGCCACCGCGCCCCCTGGCCTCCGTCGCGCGCTTCGATGGCACGTCTCGCCGCCAACCGCGCGGGCAGCACGTAAACGGCAAGGGCGAGCGTCACACTTGCCGCCAGGGCGCCGCTGGCCCAGACGCCGAGGGGCGCCAGTACGGTGGAGTACGGGCCGGCGAACCAGGCGTAGATCCCCATGAACCAGACCGGCGGCAGCGGCACGCCAGCGCCCGCAAGCACCTGGCGCATCATGACGGCCAACAGCCCAGGCAAGAACATCAGCCCCAGGAACGTGGCCAACACCGACACGAACTGCAGCGCAACGGCGATACGGGACGCCACCGTGGCACCGAGCAGCCAAGCCGCGGCACCTCGCACCACGAGGAGAGTACTGAAGGCGCAGATGCCCGCGGTCACCGTCGCCACCATCTGCCCGATGAAGATGCCAGGCACCCTGCCCACGGACGGGTCGACTGCGCCGGCGAGCGCGTTGAGGCTAGCGGCCGGAAGGTTGACCGCTGCGAGTAGCACCGCCACCGTGGTCAGGGCCGCCGCCAACCGCGCCGCTGCCACGGTGCGGCTTCGGACCGGCAGCACACCCAGCACCTGTTGGTCGGTGCGGTCAGGGAACAACGCGTCCCACAGCAGCGCCCCGACCAACACAGCCACGAGCAGTGACCATGCGACGAAGAACAGGCGGTCGCTCACCACCGCGGTGTGGAGCACGTCCAAGCCCTGGCGCCGCAACCACGGGTACCGGCTCGGCCAGATCATCGCCGCATAGAGCGGCGGCGTCGCGAGCAGCGCCGCGCCCCACAAAGCGAACTGCTCCGCATCGACGTCGCGCGAGGCCAGGGCGGCATCGAGCAGACGACGGTACGACACACCAACCAGGAGGCGGAACTGGCGCGCCTCGGCCTGCCACGCCGTAGGCCTCACAGCGTCCCCACTTCCGCAATGGAACGACCCGTCGCGTCTACGTTGTCGTCCACAGCCAACGTGGCGAAGACCGCCTCGAGAGATGGCGCCTTCGAGAGTTCGCGCAGACGTGCCACCGAGTCCTGGGCGACGACGGTTCCGTGGTGCAGGATGATCACGTCGGTGCAGACCTTCTCGACCATGTCGAGGACGTGTGAGCTGTAGACGACGGTCTTCCCCGCCTGCGCCAGCGTCCGCACGGCGCTGCGCAGCATCAAGGTCGACGCCACGTCGAGCCCCGAGTCCGGCTCGTCGAGGATCACGACCTGCGGGTCGTGCAGCAGTGCCGCAGAGATGAGCACCTTTTGCCGCATGCCTTTCGAGAACGATGACAGCGGCGAATAGCGGTCGGTCTCGAGACCGAATAGTTCAAGGAAACGGTCAACGCGGCGCGCGACGATGGTCCCATCGAGGTCGCGCAGCCCGCCGACGAGTGTCAGATACTCAACCGCGGTGAGGTAGGCGTAGAGTCGCGGCTCTTCGGGGACGTAGCCGAGGAGCGCCTGATACGCCACGAGCTGCTGATGGATGTCCACGCCTTGCCAGCAGACTGTGCCCGCCGACGGACGCATCAGCCCGGTCAGCAAGTTGATCGTCGTGGACTTGCCGGACCCGTTCGGCCCCAGCAGGCCGATGACCCGGCCAGGCGTGGCGGTGAAGCTGAGCTCGCGGAGCGCCTGGACGCCGCCGTAGCTCTTGCGCAGTCCCTGGACCGTCAGCATGGCCGCCCCTTTCAGTCGCAGCGCAATGACTGCACCGGATCAAGTGCCGCCACTCGGCGCGCGGGTAGGACCGCAGCCGCGACGGCAACGAAGGCGATGAGCGCGGCCGCCGGGAGCAGCATCGGCGTACCAACCTCAACGCCATCGAGCACCAGTGCCAGCAACGCCCGCGACGCGGCCCATCCTGCGGTCACGCCCAGTGCGAGGCCGAGCGCCACGGGGCCGAGCGTACCGCGCACGAAGAGCCGCACCACGTCCGGCACGGTGGCCCCGAGGGCCACTCGAACCCCAGCCTCTTTCACGCGTCTTCCGGCGGCGTAGGCGGTCACCGCGTAGATGCCGAGCGCGGCCAGGCATAGGGCCAAGGTGCCAAGGATGACGACGATGCCCCCAACGGTCCGCACGGTCCATCGAGAGATCTCGGACAGGCGACCAAGTGTCTGCCAGGCGTAGAGGACCGACGCTGAGTCGAGGCTCACGAGCTCGTCCCGCAGGATGTCGGCCACTGGCACACCCTCGGCCGCACGCACCATGACGAAGACCGTCAACGGCAGATCCTGCGCGAGTGGCACGTACACCGTAGGTTCGGCCTCGGGACGGGGAGCATGGCGCAACGGCGGCACGACCCCAACGATGGTCGCCCAGGGCCCACGCGGGGATTCCGTGGCCGACGGTGCGAGTTGCACGAGCCGGCCCATCGCCGCGCCACCGAAGTGCCGCTCGGCGAAGACCGTGTTGACGATGACCACGGGTGCCGTGGCCGTCTCGTCGCCATCGGCGAACGTACGTCCGGCCACGAGGTTTACACCCACGGTGGCGAAGTACGCGGCATCGATGCCCACCACCCTTGCGGTGAGCGCATCGTCGATCTCGGCGCGACCACCGAGCGACATTCGGCGCGAGGGTGCCGGGGCAAAGGGTGGAGCTGTGGCGAACGACGCGGCCGCGATGTCGGGACGTCCCTGCAGGCGCTCGCTGAGCCGGTGCAGCAACGCCAGTCGCTGATCCCGGTGAACCAGCGCCGGCCCCGACATCCCGAGACGCGCCGTCACCACGCCGGTCGTGTCGACGACTTGGTCCGCTCGCCACAGGGCCAGGGCTCCGGTGAGGAGGTAGCCCGATGTCGACAGCAGTACCAGGGTGAGCGCGACCTTGGCGATGAGCAGCCCGCGGATCCAGCGTTGCGTCGGCCGGCCATCAGTGCCGCGCATGCGTCCGGGCACGCCGGCCAGAGCAGCGGTGGTGAGTCGGCGGGCCGGCGCCAGGCCGCCGAGTATCGTGGCCGTCAGCGTCGCCGCCAGCGCGATGGCGACGACCCGCCATTCGACCGTGAAGCGCACCCAGGGAGGTAGTCCGGCGCCCGACAGCTCGACGCTGAACCGCTGCAGGGCGAGCTTCGCCACGGCAAGTCCGAGCCCTCCAGCCACCACGGCACACACGGCGCTTTCAGCGAGAAGCTGGGCCGTGAGTCGTGATCGCGAGGCACCGAGGGCCACCCGCATCACGACCTCGTCCATTCGGTAAGTCGACCGCGCGAAGAGAAGCGTCGCGGCCGTGGCGCAGCCAATGAGCAGCACCATCCCCGCGACCACGAGTAGCGCCAGCGGTACCGGTTCGGTCGAGCGTCCCAGGAAGCGCTCTCGAAACGTCACGAGCGTCGGACGGACCCGAACCGTGGACGTCGTCGCGTCTCGGGGCGATCGAGCCGCAATCGTGGTCAGTTCCGCGAGAGCGGCTTCCGGCCTC
>CADEEX010000429.1 GCA_902826465.1 uncultured Acidobacteriota bacterium | reverse complement strand
GTCCACCTGCCGGATCAGTGCTTGCACAATCTGCTCTTCACTGAGCGTAGCAATCTCTTTCGGATAGAACGGTTGGGTATAGAAGCCGGCGCCAGCCACGATCGGCAGGCCAGATTTCGTCGACACCTGTGTCAGGAACGCGATGTCGCGCCCCATGTCCGCGTGTCCGCCGTCGACGATCAGGCCAATGCCTTCGCGCTTGGCGATGGCCAGTTCGTCGGACATCAGCTCGAGGTCCTGCATGAAGTACGGGCCGGCTGGCGGCGGAGCGGCGGCCGCACCGCGCCCTGCGGCGGCAGGCGCCGCGCCACGAGCGGCACCACGGCCAGGCGGCGCGTTCATGGCGCGCGTCTCTGCGGCGTAGCCGTTCCACCGCGTCATGAAGTTGTCGGCAAACGACATGTGTTCGTGGAACAGCGTGGCCGCACCGGCAAACTCTTCAGGCGCGTAGTCTTTCAGCAGCGTGCGAATGACCGCACCTCGAGGAAAGGTCGGCGTGGCGGCTGACGCAAATTCCGGCAGCGCCGTGGCCGCGGCCACCAGGCCCATCATCCCGAGCGCCTCACGGCGCGTGAATCGTCGCGAATCCACAGTCCCTCCCATGTCGTGCCTTGTGGCGGGAATGATAGTCCAGGGGCCTGCTAGACTGACACACCATGACAGTCGCTGCGGAACAGTTCGATCTGGTCGTCATCGGGTCAGGTCCGGCCGGAGAAAAGGGCGCCGCGCAGGCCGCCTACTTTGGCAAGAAGGTCGCGCTCGTCGAGCAGGCCGTGCAGGTCGGCGGCGCCTGCGTCCACACGGGCACGCTCCCCTCGAAGACGCTACGGGAAGCGGCCTTGTACCTGACCGGTTTCCAACGACGACAGCTCTACGGCCTGACCCTCGATCTCGATCGTCAGGCCAGTGTCCGCCGACTGACCGGCCGACTGCAGCAGGTCACCGCCGAGCAGGTCGGACAGATCTCGCGCAACCTCGATCGTCACGGGGTGATGCTGATCCGCGGCCGCGCCGAGTTTCTCACAGCCACCGAGGTCGTCGTGCGCGACGAGAGCGGCGCCGAGACGCGGCGACTGCGCGCGGGCACGTTTCTCATCGCCACCGGCAGTTCGCCGATGCACCCGGCCGGCGTCCCCTTTACCGACCCGGACGTTAACGACTCGGACACCATCCTCAACCTGAACCGGATTCCCGATTCGCTGGCGGTGGTCGGGGGCGGCGTCATCGGCTGCGAGTACGCCTGCATCTTTGCCGCGCTCGGCACGCGCATCACCATCATCGAGGGCCGATCGGCGTTGATGGGATTCCTCGACGCCGAGATGTCCGAGAGTCTCAAGACCGAATTGACCAGCGACGGGCATGCCGTGCGCCTGGGCGACGCCGTCAGCGCCGTGGAGCGCATTCCCAACGGCCCGATTCGTCTCAACCTGAAGAGCGGTGCCGAACTGCAGGTGGACAAGGTCCTGTACTCAGCCGGCCGTGCCGGCAACACGAAAGGGCTGGGGCTCGAACGCGCCGGCGTGACCCTCGACCCGAAGGGGCGCATCATCGTCGACGAGAAGTTTCAGACGTCGGCACCGCATGTGTACGCGGCCGGCGACGTGATCGGCAATCCGGCGCTCGCGTCGGTATCCATGGAGCAGGGGCGCGTGGCGATGTGCCACGCCTTCGACCTGTCGTACAAGACGCGCGTCGCGGAGATCACGCCATTCGGCGTCTACACCATTCCCGAGATTTCGATGGTCGGCGCCACCGAAAGCGATCTGGTGAAGAAGGGCGTGCGCTATGCCGTGGGCCGCACGCGGCTCGAGAACAACGCGCGCGGCCAGATTACCGGCGAGCGCGACGGCATGCTCAAGCTGCTGTTCGAGGTGCCGTCGAAGACCTTACTCGGCGCGCACATGATCGGCGAGGGGGCCACCGAGCTGATTCACATCGCGCAGATGGTGATGACGTTCGGCGGCACCATCGACGCGTTCATCGACAGCGTCTTCAACTTCCCGACGCTCTCCGAAGCGTACAAGTACGCCGCCTACGACGGCCTTGCGCACATGGCGCGCATCGAGTCGAACTAACCCTACGCCTGCGGACCGGGCTCAGCAAGCGGACGCGACAGATAGATCAGGTGACACGGACGTTTCGCGCTTCGCGGAAATGGCAAGGTGCGCCCATCTTCCCGATATCCGCGCTTCCGGTAATAGGGAAAGAGCTCGTGCCGGAGATCGACGACGGTGATTTCGACCGTCTGACAGCCACGCGCACGCAAGGCATCTTCGGCGTGGCGCACCAGTTGTCCGCCAATGCCTGCACCCTGGAGCCCGGCCTCAACCGCCAACAGACCGAAGTAGCCGCGGCCGTCCTCCCTGATCTCGGTGTAGATACAGCCAACCGGCGTGTTGGCCTCGTCGTACGCCATGGAGAACTGACCGACGCCATTGGTCGCCAGTCCCACCACCGCGCCTGGGGCAATACGATCGCCCTCGACAAACCACTCCTCCACGGCGAACGCCCGATTGACCATTCCGGCAATCGTCGCCGCCATCGCCGCGTCCACCTGCACTGCCTCTATGCGCATCATCGGTCTGGTGTCCCCGGTCCTGAGGATATCGAAGTTGGCGAAACCACATGCCATAATCGCGCCGATGCCCGGCCAGCACGCCCTGAACCGCGTCATTGCCGCCCTCACGCTCGCGGCCATCGCGCTGGTGATGGCTCGGCCAGCGGTCAACGCACAAGGGGCGCCGATACCTCAGGAAGTGACCACCGTGCTGTCGCGGGTCGGCACTCCTTCACCAGAGGACATCACCACACTCCAGGCCGACCGCGTCGTCGTCCGCACGCAGGTGGCGCCGGGCGATCTGGAATCGACCGTGATCGCGGCGGTGCGCATCCGCAGTGGCCTCGAGCGCACGCTCGCCTATTTTCGCCAGTTCATCGCGTATGTCGATGGACAGACCACCGTGGCGTACAGCGCCGTCACCCAACCCGCCGACGAAGCCGACCTGCGACCACTGACCTTCGATAGCGGCGACCTGGCCGACCTTCGCGCCTGCCAGCCGATCCGATGCGACATCCGCGTCGGCGAGGCGTCGATCGCCGCGGTGCAGTCCGCAGTCGACTGGAATGCGCCGGATGCCGGTGAGCGCGCCAATCAGTGGCTGCGGCGAACGCTGACCGTGGTCGCCAACAACTATCAGCGTGCCGGCGACGCGGCACTTCGAGGCTACGACGAGCGTGGCGCCACGCTCGACCTGCCCGCCATGTGGAGTGCGCTCGAGCAGCGCTCGCCGATTCCCGCCACCCTCGCGCCCGGCCTGCAGCGGTATATGGGAAGCTTCCCTGGCACCCGGCCAACGGAAGCGGCCGACGAGTTCTACGTCGACAAGCAGCGCCTGACCGGTCTGAAGCCGATTGTCAGCCTCACACACCTCATCACCTGGCGTGACCCGGCGCAGACCCAGCGCGTCATCGTGGCGCAGAAACAGATTCAGGCCACGCACTACCTGTTCGGATCGCTCGCGGTCACGCTCTTCGTGCAGGATACGGCGACGCCCCCCGTCACCTATGTGGTGTATTCGAACAGCGCCCGCGGCGATCTGCTGCGCGGCACCCAGGCCTCACAGGACACCGGAATTCGCGGCCGTCTCAACAACCTTGGCGCCAGCGTGCAGCGTCGCCTCGGCGAACAGATGGTGCGGCAGTCGGCGCAGACGCTGCTCGGTTCAATGAAAACCGCGCTCGAACGCTAGAACCCTGGAACCCCGGAACCCCGGAACCCTGGAACCCGGAACCTGTTCTATCTGTAGTACTGAGCGTAACGTCCGCGACGGAACAGGACGCCGCCGAGCGGTCCCAGCCAGTGCAGCACGTGGTGCATGAACCCGAGGTCGATCATCTCGATCAGGTTGCCATCGAAGTCTTTCACGAAGAAGAACGAGTGTCCCCGCGGCGAGCGCTCCGGCTTCCCCAGGCACTCCACCCCTTTGGACTTCA
>CADEEX010000428.1 GCA_902826465.1 uncultured Acidobacteriota bacterium | reverse complement strand
TCATCAGATCCGTCAGCGTCGTCTCGGCGAACGGCCGCAGCATCTTGTTCGGGCAACGCTCGCTCTGGATCCGGCCGAAAGAGAACACACCAACGCGCGGTGACACCACTCAGGCTGCTCCTTTGTTGATGCGAAGAATGACTTCCGAATACCCTGCCCGGCTGCCGCGGTCCTGAAAGTAGACCAGCTCGCCGCCGAAGAGGTCCCTCGCGTCGGGCAGCGACAGACCGCCGATTGGATCTGTCTCTGTCGGCGCGGCGTCGTTGGCGAAGCAGAAGATCAGGTATCCACCAGGGCGGATGACGCGAAGCCACTCGGCCGCCGAGCGCGCGGGGTCTTGAGACTGGTCAAACGAATTCGAAAAGACGACGCCGAACGTGTCGGTCCAGACGGCAGGCATCGCATCGAACGAGCCGACCCAGATGTCACGTCTCGCCGCGCGCGGATTGAGTTCCACACCCACGACGCTGTGCTCGTCGAGCGCATCGAGGCGCGACCGCCCAATCGCCTCGAGCATCGGCACGCCTGCGGTGAACGACTTCCTGTCGCGTTCAAGCGCGCGCATCAGCCGCTGGCGCCAGTGGGGCGCGAACAACTGCGTCCGGAAGATGTCCACTTCTCTCCCGTTTCGCGTGCCGAGGCACACCACCGGGCCGATGGGTTGCGGGCGCTTGGCACGTCTTTGCCTGAGGTGCAGCACGTCCGCGTAGCGGCGGACGTCGTCTGCCGACACCTTGCAGTAGTCGAACTTGGCGTCCGACCGCTGTACCTGTGTGCGGAGATACTCGTCGCGGCTTTGTTGGGCCGGAAACTGTTTCATCGGGATCCCTGCGGCGTTGGCGCATGGTCCCAGCGCTGAAGGCGTAACAGCATCGCCGACGCACGACCGCCGGCTGCGAGGATCAGGCGCGGTGTCCGGCTCATGCGCAACGCCGCCGAACGCGCCTGCTCGATGGCGGCCAGGTATCGCGCGAACACAATCGACGGGTCGAAACAGGCCACGGCCCGGTGACGGCTGCGCGCGCGCCACGCTGGCCAGTCGCGCGCGACGGCCTGAAGCCTGTCGCCAAAACTCTCCACCGTCACGTCCATCCCCGCGTCGCCGACAACCTCGCGCATGGCGCCACTGTCGCCGTACAGCACCGGCAAGCCAGAGGCGAGCGCCTCGAGCACGTGATTCGGACAGGCCTCGTTCTCGGAGAAGGTCACCATCGCGTGACAGGAGCGCAACACGATCGGCAGCTGTTCGCGGTCGAGTACGCCGTGCGCGTGCACATTCGACAACGTCGGTGCGTCCGGGTACCGTCCGCACAGATGGAAGTCGATCCGTGGGTGGCGACGCGCCAGTTCATAGATCTGCGCTGAACCCTTCTTGGGGTTCGTGCTCCACGTGACGGCGGCCATTCGTGTGTCACCCAGGAGCGGGAGCGTCGGACCGACAGGGGTGAAGCCAACGAGATCCACCGGGTTATGAATCACCGGACCATCCTGCGTGATCACAGGAAACTTCGTCCGTGTGCTCCAGCGGCAATATTCGCTCTGGAAAATGGTGAGATCAGCCAGGCGGCTGACCTCGTGCTGGCGCTGATCCGCGTCGCCACGGCGACCGTAGTCGGTTGCGGCTCCGTCGATGCGCTGAACCAGGCGGAGCGAGGGATTGCGGCGAATCGCGCGGAAGATGTCCGGTAACGACACCAGCCAATGATTGGTGAAGAGCACGTCGAAACGGTCGCGCACGGTGTCAGTGGTCGAATGTCCCTGCGCGTTCAGAAAGAGTCGGAACTGCTGCAGGAAATACTGTCCACCGCCTTCAGGCCTGAAGGGGATCGGCACGCAGATCCTCACAGCCTGCCCTTCGCCCGAGTGGCGACCATCAGATAGCCGGTCGTGAAACGCCCCAGCGCCGGCCACCGCCGGGCGCTCGACGCGTCGAGCGCCAGCAGCAGGTTGAAGAGCGGCGCCAACAGGAACGACAGCAACTGCCGAGACCGCCGCGAACGCTCGCTCACCACGAAACGCAGGATATTCACCGCCGACGCCAGCGCGTGGCCTTGCGCATCGATCCGGCTCACAGTCAGACCGGCATCAACGGCCAATCGACGCAGCGCGGGCTCACCAAACCGCCAGTAGTCGTTGTCGGCATCGACCCGGTGCACGAACGGCGTCGACAGGATGAGCGTGCCGCCCTGCCTGAGGACACGCGCGAACTCCAGCATCGCGCGGTCGGCCTGCCAGACGTACTCGAGCACCTCGAGACACACCACCGTATCGAACCGTTCATCCGCGAAGGGCAGGGCACACGCGTCGGCCTGCACGTGCGGCCGACGGCCACGCTCGTAGTCGAGGAACATCCATCGCGAGACGTTGCGCGTCGGCGGCTGAAACAGCCCCCGACGGCCCGTACGTCCACCGCCGATCTCGAGGACCTCTCCCGTCATCTCCGCGGCAGCCGCCGCCAGATCGCGGTCGAGTGTCTCGCGACGCACGGAGTAGTGGCTCGAACTCAGCACGTCAGCGCAAACGAAGCCGCGGCGTCGAGAGCCGGCATCGAGTCCGACACCTCGAACCGACGAGGCTCGAGACTCGAAGGAGTGGTATACCCCCAGGTGGCCAGCGTGCGCGGTCCGTCGATCGCGAACCCGCCGCGATGGATCCCCGCCGCGTCGCACAACAGCAACGTCCCACGCGGTCCCATCCCACGTACTACGTCTTGAGGTGGAATGCGACTGAACTCGTCTGCCGAACGTGTCCAGCTGATGCCGGCGTAGCTGGTGTGGCAATTTCGTTCGCCTGCCCGGCTGTGCGTGACGTATTCGAGTGGGCCCGATCCTTCCGTCACGTCGGTGAAGTAGACAAAACCCTTGAGGATGTTCTGATCCTCGGCATCGCGATGCCAGTTCTGCGATCCGCGCCGGTCTCGCCCGGCCTGATCCTCAATGGTGTACCAGAGGTCGAAGAACATGAGTCGTGACAGCATGCCGAAGTACGCATTCGCGATTGCGAGCATCCGACGATCCAGCGCCAGCTGCAGCCAGGGGTCGGCAGACGTGACCACCGCATGGCGCGGATACTTGCGGATCAGGTATCCCTTCTGGGTGGACGTCCTGTCGCCAGACTTCCAGGCCCGCACCGCGTCCTTCACCGTCGCGCTTTCAGCGAAGCCGTCTGCCTCGCGACTGATCGTCTGCCACAGGGCATCGTCGAAGATCGACGTAAAGGGCACAGCGGCAATGCCCGTCTCGAGCAGGTCGCGCACGACCTGCTGCTGAGCCTCACCAAGATCGCGGTGTTGCGCCTCGTACAGACGCCGGCTGCGCGGGTTGCGCAGGTAATCGCGATAGATGCGGTACTTGAGCGACGACAACCACTCCCTCACGCGAATCCTCCTCGCAGCGCCGCGACCGACGTGTCCGCAACCGCCAGTTCGCGCACGAAACAGAACCGGCGCCCGCGGTGCTCGTCGAGGCAACGCTGAAGCCACTCGATGCCATGCAGCACGAGATCGCGATCGTGAAACGCCACCACGTCCCGATTGCCAATGACGACGATGCCATCGTGCTGCCGTGGTGTCGTATCGCACGACAGGTAGCGCAAGCCGACCCCGGCAGCCGCGATGACGGTCCGCTCGCCGAACACGTTGCCGGGCGGGACGAATGTCACGACCGGCACCTCGAAGTACGATTGCAGAATCTGCTGCGACTCTCGCAAGTGGCGCGCCTGCTCGTCTGCCGGTATCCAGTCCCAGAACTCACGGTGGAATTCGCGATTGCTCGTGAACCAGCGGGGCTTGAAGCGGTCACCCTCGAGAACGCAGTGGGTCCATCCGTGATTTGCCACCTCCAGCAGGCCGGCCGTCACACCGTCCTTGATCGCCGACGCGGCGGCGGGAAAGCGCTCGGGAAACGGAATCACAGACCGACTGCTTTCGGCCCATCCAGCCGTAATCGCCACAGTCAACCTGGCATCGTGCCTCACCAGCAGATCGCAGATCCTG
>CADEEX010000427.1 GCA_902826465.1 uncultured Acidobacteriota bacterium | reverse complement strand
CCTCACCGTCACCATCGACGATGCCGAGTTGTGTCCCCGGTACGCCGCCGCGCTCGTTCAGGTCACGACGACCACGTCACCGGCCTGGCTCACCTCGCGGCTTCAGGCGGCAGGCGTCCGCGCGATCAGCCCGTTTGTCGATATCACCAACTATGTGCTGCTCGAACTTGGGCACCCACTGCACGCGTTCGACCTCGCCACCCTCGACGAGGCGCATCTCCGGGTCCGCCGTGCGCACGCCGGCGAGTCGCTCACCACGCTCGACGGTGTGAAGCGGACGCTCGAGGCCGACATGCTGGTGATTGCCGACGCGTCGCGCGCGCAGGCCGTCGCTGGCGTCATGGGCGGCGCGGCGTCAGAAGTGGCGCCGACGACGCAGACAGTGGCGTTCGAGAGCGCCTACTTCAAGCCGGCTTCGATTCGCCGCACGAGCAAGCGGCTCGGTCTCAAGACCGAAGCGTCGTCTCGCTTCGAGCGCGGGGCCGACATCAATGGCCCGGTCGTGGCGCTACAGCGCGCCCTGGCGCTGGTGCACGACATCGGCGCCGGCACCGTCGTCAGTCCGATCATCGACCACTATCCGCAGCACCGCCGTCCGCTCACCATCACCCTGCGCCGGAAGGCGCTGTCGCGACTCCTCGGCTTGTCGATTCCTGACGCCGAGGTCGTACGGATTCTGCAGGCGCTCGGACTCAGTGTCGCCGAGACGCCTCGGCAGACGTCGGCGACGGCAGAGGACGGCTGGCACGTCTCCGTGCCGACCTTCCGAGTGGATCTGCTGCGCGAAGTCGACCTCATCGAGGAAGTCGGCCGGCACTGGGGCTTCGATAAGCTCGACGCCGCGTTCCCCATCATGCGCACGTCGGCGCTGCCGCCCGATCCGCGGGTGGCGCGCGATCATCTCGTGCGGCGCGTCATGACGAGCGCCGGCCTGTCGGAAGCGGTCACCTTCGGCTTCATCGAAGCGAAGGTCGCGGACGCCTTTGTCACTGCTGCTCAGCAGGCGCACGTCGTGCCGGTCGCCAATCCGCTGTCGGCGAAATTCGACGTGCTCCGTCCGTCGCTGCTGCCTGGGCTGCTCGACAGCGTCGCCAGAAATCGACGCCACGGCCGCCGCGACGCGGGGCTGTTCGAGGTCGGCGCGCGCTTCTCGACGCTCGACGGCGAGTCGCGAGGCCTCGCCTTCGCCTGGACCGGGGCGGCGCACCACGAGCACTGGAGCGGCGGCGCGCGCGAGGTCGACATCTTCGACGCCAAGGGGCTGGTCGAAACGCTGTGCGACGCGCTCGGTACGCCTGTCCGCCTCGTCACCGACGACACCGTGCCGTACCTGCTTCCCGGACAATCGGCGCGAGTGATGCACGGCGACACCGCCGTGGGTGTCCTCGGCCAGTTGACACCGGCGCTCGTCGATCGCGCCGGTGCACCACGCCAGGACCTGGTCGTCGCGGCAGAACTCAACCTCGACCAGCTCATGGCGCTCCGCGCTGAGGCCACGACGGCCGTGCAGCCGCTGCCGCGCCACCCTGCAGTCGTGCGCGACCTCTCGATCGTCGTCGTCGATACCTTGCCTGCTGAAATCATTCGTGGCACCATTCTCGCGGCCGGTCGCGACGCGACTGTGCCACTCACGGCGATCGCGTTTTTTGATCGCTACCAGGGAAAAGGCGTTCCTGAAGGGTCGGTCAGCACGTCGGTGCGACTCACCTTCCAGTCTCCGGACCGCACGCTGACGGACAGCGAAGTCCAGCATGCCTTCGACCGCATTCTTTCGGCGCTGGTGCGGGAGCACGGCGCTGTGCAACGGTGATTCACATGGCAAAAACGGCAGCACAGAGTGTCGAACTCGAGCCAATCGATCGACTTGAAGAGAAGGTCAAGCTGCTCGTCGGACTCGTCGATCGGATGAAGAGCGAGCAGACGCGTGCCGCAGAGGAGAATCAGCGGCTGCTGCGCGAGATCGACGTGCTGCGCTCGAAGAGCGCGGCCCACGACACGATTGGCGCCGAGCTGACGGTCCTGCGCGAGGAGCGCGACGTCATCCGGACCAGGGTCACCGAGATGCTCGAGCAGCTCGACGCGCTCAATCTCTGAGCCGCCGCGCGAACCGACGACGCCAGCGAGTAACAGGCCGATGGACGAAGAAGGGCGCGTGATTCCGGTCGTCATTCACGGGAATCGTTACCCGATCCGGAGTTCACTCGAACAGGACTATGTCGCGCGTCTGGCGGCATATGTCGACGACAAGATTCGCGCCGCTGGTGAAACAACGCCCACCGGCGACTCGCTGCGCCTGGCGGTGCTGGCGGCCTTGAACATCGCCGACGAGCTGTTTCGCAGCCGCGAGCAGCGCCGCGAAACCTCTGGCGAATTCAACGAACGGGCGATTGAGCTTGAAAGGATTCTCGATCGCATCCTGATGGCCTCGTAGTAGGATCTCCACAGCGTTTCCTAGAAATTCTTTCAGTCCCTGCTTTGCTCGTGATGGCGGTAGGCTCGCTTGAGCCAACGTTTTACCCAAGTGAGTCGCGATGCTGTGTGGTGTGCATGCCTCTGTTCGAGGAAGCCTGAAGCACAGCTTTTGCAGCGGTTCCACCTGCTTACGCAGGTTCATCGACCTCCCCACACGGCAAAGCGGGGATTTTTCTCCGTTGCGCCCCTCTCCGACTCCTCCAACATTCAGGCACCTCGCCTGACGGCGGCGCCGCTCGGGTCGCCTCGGTTCCCGGGGAAAGGACTTCACACGTGATTCCGATGGTGGAGTACCTGATCTGCGCACTGGTCTCGCTCCTCGCCGCGGGATCCGTGTTCGCGTTCTGGCTGGCGAGTCGCCGCCGTATCGCCGCGGACACCATCGGCCGCGCCGACGAACAGGCGGCGCGCGTGCTCAGGGACGCTGAGCGCGATGGCGAAAACCGCCACAAGGAGCTGCTGCTCGACGCCAAGGTGAAGGCGCACGACCTCGTCGCCGACGCCGAACGCCAGGTCCGCCAGGAGCGCCAGCAGGCGCAGTCGCTCGAGCAGGCCCTCACCCGCCGTGAAACGCTCCTCAACGAGCGTGTGACCAGCGTCGAGCGGGAGAGCCGCGACCTGCAGACCCGCGACCGCGCACTGGCCGCGCTCGAACAACAGACCCAGGACGCGGCCAAGCGATATCGTCAGCTGGTCGACCAGCAGCAGCACGAACTGGAACGCGTCGCCAGCCTGACCGCCGAAGAAGCGAAGGAGCTGCTGCTGAAGCAGATCGAGGCCGACGCCAGGCACGACTCCGCCAACTTGCTCAAGCGACTTGACACCGAGGCGCGTGAATCGGCCTCGGCCAAGGCCAAGCAGTACATTACCGAGGCCATTCAGCGCAGCGCGGCCGAACACGCCGTTGAAACCACCGTCTCCGTCGTCGACTTGCCGAGCGACGACATGAAGGGGCGCATCATCGGGCGCGAAGGACGGAACATTCGCGCGCTCGAGCTCGCGACCGGCGTCGATCTCATCGTCGACGACACGCCTGGTGCCATCATCCTCTCCGGCTTCGACCCCTATCGGCGCGAGGTGGCCAAGAAGGCGATCGAGAAGCTGATTGCCGACGGACGCATTCACCCGGCGCGCATCGAAGAAGTCGTGCAGAAGGTGAAGGACGAAACCGATGAAGAGGCGCGGAAGGACGGCGCCGCGGTCGCGTTCGAGCTTGGCCTGCACGATCTGCATCCGGAAATCCTGCGCCTGATGGGTCGCCTGAAGTTTCGGACCAGCTACGGACAGAACGTGCTGTCGCACTCGGCCGAGGTCGCACGACTTGCCGGCATCATGGCACGCGAGGTCGGCCTCGATGCCCACGTCGCCGTGCGTGCGGCGTTCGTCCACGACATCGGCAAGGCCATCGACCGCGAAATGCAGGGCACCCACCTCGAACTCGGTATCGACTTCCTGCGCAAACACGGCGAAAACGAAAAGGTGGTGATGGCGATGGCCGCCCACCACATGGACATCGACTGGCCCTCGCTCGAAGC
>CADEEX010000426.1 GCA_902826465.1 uncultured Acidobacteriota bacterium | reverse complement strand
TCGGGTCAGGCGGTGACACAGCAGTTCAGCCAGGTGGCGGCGCAGCAGGAAACGCTGCAGTCGCTGGCGGCCGACACCGGTGGCCGCGCGTTCACCGACACGAACGACTTCGGTGAAGCGTTCGAGCGCGTGGTGAACGACATTTCTGCGTATTACATTTTGGGTTTCTCGAGCACGAACCAGAGCAAGGACGGACGGTTTCGCAAGATCAGCGTGCGCCTTCGCAACGGCAACGGGATGAAGCTCGAAGCGCGCGAGGGATACTACGCCGATCGAGACTTTGCGCACACCGCGCGTACCGATCGCGAAGTGATCCTGCAGGAGCAACTGTCAGCCGCGCTTCCTGCCACCGACGTCCCCGTGTTCATGGCGAGCGGCTGGTTCAGGCTCGCCGCCGATCGCTACTACGTGCCGCTGTCGGTGGCCGTGCCCGGCGCGTCGGTGCCTCGCGTAGGCGACAAGACAACGCTCGATGTCGCCGGCGCCATCCGCGATGAACGCGGCGCACCAGTTGGCAGAATCCGCGACACGCTGACGCTGCCACCCACCGCAGATGCCAATGCGGCCGCTGCGCAGATCCTGTATCAGACCGGCGTCACGCTGCCGCCAGGTCGCTTCACCGCGCGCGTCGTGGTGCGCGAGAACACCAACGGCGAGATGGGCTCGTTCGAAGCCGTGCTGATTGTGCCGGAACTCAAGAAGGCCGACGTGAAGGTCAGCTCGGTCGTGCTGAGCACGCAGCTGCAGACGGCCCCGGCACGACGCACCGCGAATCCGCTCGTCCGCGACGGACTCGAACTGGTCCCCAACCTGACGCACATCGTTAGCCGCGATCAGAAACTGTACGTCTACTACGAGGTCTACGAGCCTGGCGCGGCCGACGGCGTGCCTCAGATCGGCACGAACCTGGTGTTCTATCGCAACGGCATCAAGGTGTTCGAGACGCCGCTCGTCGAGCGGTCGGTGATTGACGTCGCGGAACGCAAAGCCGCGCTCTTTCAGTTCGAAGTGCCACCCGGGAGCCTCGCCCCAGGGCCCTACACCTGCCAGATCAACATCGTCGATCGTGTCGAAGGGCGCTTCGTGTTCCCGCGGGTTGATCTGTTCGTGCGCTAGCGACAAACCCCTGCATCTGCAGCGTGGAACCCGTGGCGCGAAGCCACATCATCACCGCACCGCCGAACACAGCCAGTCCGGTCAGCGTCACGGCGACATACTGCGCCGACGGCGACGTGACGAGCCGCGCCACGAGCAGCGCCGCACCCGTGCCAAGCGCGGCGGACATCAGCGGTCCGGCACTGTAGGTGAGCGGTGCCTTCACGTCGAAGTGTCGTGCCAGTACGGATCGGCGATGCACAGCGCGGATCGAGTAGCTGATCAGCACAGACACGCCGGCGCCCGTCACTCCCCACCAGGGAATGAGCGCGAACCCAGCGACCAGACCGGTCACGATGCTCACGGCGGTGATCCATAGGCCGAGTTCGGGCTTCCTGTAGACAAAGATCAGATCGCCCACGCCGAAGGCGCCCTGGATCGATTCGGCCGCCGCCAACAGCACGAGCGCCCAGTAGCCGGCCGCAAAGCCAGGGCCAATGGCGTTCAGAATCGGCACACCGAGCGCAGCCAGCACAATCAGCACCGGAAGTTGAATGGTGAGAATCAACCGTGCTGCAGACGCCAGCGCCTCGCCGGTCTTCGCGGGCCCCGTGGCGGCCAGGGTTCTGGCCACGATTGGCGTCAGCAGGCCGTCGAAACTCTGACGCACCTGGCGGATCGGCGTGCGCACCTGGCGCGCGATGCCGTAAACGCCAGCAGCCGACTCGCCGAGCAATGCTCCCACCAGATACAGATCGAGACGCGCATACAGCGCGTTGAGGAAATCCGTGAGGGTGTTCGACACCGTGCCTTGCAACATCACCAGCAGCGTGCCGGTACGCACGCGATAGCTGCGCAGACCGAAGCCGCCGAACGACCGCCTGGCACCTGCCGCGACATACGTCAGCGCGGCCAGCGTCCCGGCGATGTAGCCAATCAACAGTCCGTCGCCGGTCGCGCCCAGCCGTACCGCGGCAAGCGTGGCCACGATGCCGACGTACGGTTCGACAATGCTGCGACCCACCACCTCGTAGCGAATCACGTGGCGCCATCGCGTCGCGGCCGAGAACAGATCGAGCAGCGCCTGCCCGCCGATCATCGGCGCAAGTATCCACAGCGCCCGTGCCGTGCTCGCCGGCAGCACCGACTCCGGCGTTGCCGCCGCCACACCCATCACGGCCACCGCCAACAGCGTACTGGTGACGGCCACCAGAACGGCGGCATCGATGGCGACGTGTGCCAGCGGCCCTTCGGCGCGCGGCCCGTGTTCGTCGAGAAACTGAAACAATGTCCGCTTCGTGCCGATCGCCCCGATTGTGACCGCCAGTTCCACCACCGCCACCGCCAGGCTGAAGGCACCGAAGAGCGTCGCGCCAAACAGCCGGCCCGCCACCAGCAGAAACAGCAGGCGCGCGCCCAGACGAACCGCAAAGCCGGCCGCGGCCGACCAGCCGCCGCGCATGACAATGCGGGCGGCATGCCGGCTCTCGTCTGCCGATGGGTCGCGATCCGACGATCGGTCCTGGGAATTGGGTATAAGAGGGGTCAATGCTGGCTAAGCCGATTGTCGCGGTTTTTCGGTCGCCGTTGCTCAATCGGTCTGAAACGTTCGTCCGATCGCACGTGACGGGTCTGGATCGCTATCAGGCGCTGCTCGTCGGCCTCCACGATCTGGGCAACATTCCAGCAGCGCTGCAGGCCCAGGCGGTGCTTCCTATCTCCTCATTCCAAACAGCGCGGATCAAGCTGTTCGGGCGCAGCGACCTGCTCGCCGCACGCGTCCGTTCGCGACAACCGGTGCTGGTCCACGCGCACTTCGGGACCGACGGGCTGCTGGCGCTACCGCTCGCGCGCCAGCTTGGTATTCCGCTCGTGACGACACTCCACGGCTACGACGTGCACCGACCACGGACCACCATGCTCCGCTCCGGACGGCTGTCGTGGATGCGCTACGCGCTCTTTCAGCGGCGTCTGATCAACGAGGGCGCGCTGTTCCTGACCGTGTCTGACGCGATGCGCCGCAAGGCGCTGGCGAAGGGGTATCCCGACGCGCGAACCGTCACTCACTATAACGGGATTGATCTCGAGCGCTTTCACCCAGGCGGGCAGCCACGGGAAGAGGGACTGATTCTGCATGTCGGCCGCCTGGTCGAGAAGAAGGGCACCACCCTATTAGTCCGGGCATTTGCCAACGTCAAGCGCGCCTGCGCTGCCGCGCGTCTGGTGATTGTTGGCGACGGACCGCTCGAGGGCGAGGTGCGGCGGACGATCGCGTCGCTTCGCCTCGACGGCGCCGTGACGCTCACCGGCGCGCTCGATCCTGACGCCATGCGTGGATCGATGCAGAAGGCATGGCTGCTGGCCGTGCCGAGTCTGACGGTGCGTGATGTCGACGCCCAGGGTTTGCCCTCCGTCATTCCCGAAGCCGCCGCGTGCGGTCTTCCCGTCGTCGGATCGAACCATGAAGGGATTCCCGAAGCGGTGGTCGACGGCGAGACCGGCGCGATCGTGCCGGAGCGCGATCAGGCGGCGTTGACGGCGTCGCTGATCGCGCTTCTCCAGCAGACGCCATGGCGCCATGCCGACATGTCCGGAGCCTCGCGACGACTGGCGGAGTCGCGCTTCGATGCCCGGCAGCTGACGGCGCGTCTCGAAGACCACTACGATCGACTGGTGCAAGCCGCAGGACAGCCGTGCGCCTGATCTATCCGCAGCTCTGGTCGCGTCTTGGGCGCGAAGCCGACCGCGAACAGGCCGTGAGTACCGCAGCAGCGCTCGCGCGCACGGGTGTCGAGGTCACGCTGCTGGTGCCTCGCGAGCCGAACGACCCGCGGCTGACGCCGAGCGACGTGCGCGCGTTCTTCGACGTGCAGGGCGAGTTCACCGTGCAGCAAAGAGATGTCGGTCATGTGAGCCCGTC
>CADEEX010000425.1 GCA_902826465.1 uncultured Acidobacteriota bacterium | reverse complement strand
GGCAGCTACGAGCAGAAGAGCGTGACGATCGCCGCGCGCCAGGCGCTCAAGAGCGATATCCATGTCGCGTGGGGCATCAACCTCGGCACCATCGGCGACGATCCGACCATGCTCGGCGCCGACATGCGCGCCCGTGCGGCGAAAGTGGTCGACATGAACGCGCCCGCGCCGCGCATGCCGGACGGCAAGCCCGACCTGTCGGGCATGTGGTACAACATCCGCATCCAGCCCGGCTATCCGCCGCCTCCGCCCATGCAGAAGTGGGCCGAGGACATGCAGAAGGAACTGAACCGGATCAACCAGCAGGGCCCGCACGCCTACTGCCTGCCGCAGTCCGCCATTCCGACGACGCTGCCGTTCCCCTACAAGTTCGTGCAGACGCACGACCTCCTCGTGCACCTGACCGAGTTCACGACGCCGGGCTACCGGCAGGTCTTCCTCGACGGTCGCCCGCATCCGCCTGCCGAGGAATGGAATCCGGCGTGGTACGGGCACTCCGTGGGCCACTGGGAAGGCGACACGCTCGTGATCGATACCGTGGGCTTCAACGAGATCACGCCGGGATTCGGCGTGCACACGGAAAAGCTGCACGTCGTGGAGCGCATCCGCCGGCCGAACCTCGGCACGCTCGAAGTGGAGGTCACCGCCACGGATCCCGACGCGTTCACCGGCGAGTACAGGTTCAGCTTCTCGGCGGGCTACGTGCCGACCGAGGAGATCCTCGAGTTCGTGTGCCCCGAGAACAATCTCGACGCATTGCATAACGGACAGCCATGGAGGGGGCGTCCCTAGTCCGATCGAATCATCGGGATGCCGATGCGTTCCTGTCGCGTCCGCATCCCGCTGCATCGCTGCGGCAGTTTCTGTCAGGACAATTGATTGCTTGGTGTTTTCCGTTGGTGCAAGGAGTTGTCGATTCCGCAACACACGTTGCGTTGCTGGCATGGCATCGCGGCTTGGGTGGGGGCAGAAGGGGGAGGGGCCGGGGATGTCCCCGCAGTCGATACCGGTATCGACTGCAGGGGCGTTGATGGTCTTGCCGGATGTTGCCCACGCGATTCCCGGTGCATGGGTCTCATATGCGCAGGCGACTGCGCGACATTCCAACAAGAGGGGTACGAGAATGAAGATCAGGAATTACATACTGGGAACGAGCCTGACCGCGCTGGGGCTCGGCTTCACGGTCTCTGCGCTCGCGCAGGGCATCGAGGAAGTCATCGTCACGGCGCAGAAGCGCGAAGAGTCCGCGCAGGACATCCCGATCGCGATCGACGTGATCACGGGTGATACCTTCATCCAGGAAGGCATCCGCGACGTCAAGGACATGGGCAAGACGTCCACCGAGCTCGAAATCAACAGCAACACGGGCCAGGCCACCCGCATCGGCATGCGCGGCATGCAGCAGGGCGGCTTCGCGCCCACGGGCGACACGCTGGCCGCCGTGCACATCGACGGCATCTTCCTGACGAACTTCTGGGCGCTGAACGGCCTGATGTTCGACCTGGACCGCGTCGAAGTGCTGGCCGGCCCGCAGGGCACGCTGTACGGCCGCAACTCGGCCGCCGGCGCCATCAACATGATCACGCGTCGTCCCGGCAAGGAGTTCGCGGCGGACGGCAACGTCGAGTTCGGCAGCCTGAACACGCGGCGCTACAACGCCGGCGTGAACATCCCGGTGACGGACAAGCTGGCCTTCCGCGTGGCCGGCACGAAGTTCAACCGCGATTCCCCCTACACGGACGGCGGCGGCGCCGTCGACCAGTGGGGCGGTCGCTTCACGGCCAACTGGGAGATCACGGACACGGATACGCTGGTCGTGACGTACGACCACATCAGCACCGCGGGAACGTCGGATGCGGGTGTGTTCCTGGGCGTCAACGAAGGCGTGAACGCCTACACGGCGGCCACCAACACCTTCACCGCCGCTTCTCCGGCATCGGTGAACAGCGTGCGGCCGCTGCTGGGCGGCGACCCCTACGACAACAAGCGCTACGAGACGATCCGGGGCCAGGTATTCGGCGGAGACCTCGAGTCGACCCATTGGGGTGCGATGGCCAACTACACGCACGACTTCGGCACGTTCGACATGGTGCTGCAGTACAGCCACCGCGACCTCGAGGGCATCGGCCGGACCGCGACGCGCGCGAGCAACGCACCTTTCGTGCAGAGCTGGCCGCAGATCGCGACGACCAACGTGGCGGAGCTGCGGTTCGTCTCGGACGACCAGGGTTCCGTCACCTGGGTGGGCGGCCTGTTCTACTTCGACACGGACATCCTGCACGGCAACGCGGTGCCGAACGGCCTGACGGCAGGCGCCGGTCCCACCACTCCGTTCTTCCCCAGCGTCACGCTGGCGAACGGACGGGGGGTGTCGCGGCTGGGCCAGTACCCCGACCCGGCGACGGGCCTGGATGTGCCGGGCTGCCCCTGCACGAACGGCTTCTACCCCGTCAACGGCACGACCGAGGCCTGGGCGGCCTACGGCCAGATGACGTGGACGCCGGAGAGCATGCAGGACTGGCACTTCACGGCCGGCCTGCGCTACTCGTACGACAAGAAGACCGCCGGCCAGGGCTACTTCGTCAACGGCACGCTGCTCGCGCTGTTCGTTGACGGCACGGTGCCGTCGTACCTCGCTCCGTACGTGGTGGCCGCCAACGAAGCCATCGTCGGCGGGCCGAACCAGGTGCTGGCCACGGACCTGCACCTCGACGGCAGCGACAACTGGGATGCGATCCAGTGGCGCCTCGGCGTCGAGTACGACGTGACCGATACGTCGATGGTCTACGGCAGCATTTCCACCGGCTACAAGTCGGGCGGATTCGCGTTCGGCGTGACGCCGAAGCTGGAACCGGAAACGCTGCTCGCGTTCGAGGTCGGCACCAAGAACCGGCTGTTCGACAACACCGTGCAGTTCAATGCGTCGGCGTGGTTCTACGACTACAGGGACCTGGAGCAGAGCATCACGCGTGCCCTGACCCCGCCGTTCCCGGTCGTCAACAACGTGCCCGTGACGTCGATTGGGTCGGTCGGCAACGTCGGCAAGGTCTACCTCGGAGGGGTGTCCTTCGACCTCGACTGGGCTGCAACGGCGAACGACCGCATCGGCCTCGCTGCAACCCATATCTACAGCGAGATCAAGGACGGTACCGAGGTGCTGAACGGCGTGACCCGCCAGGTGCTGAACGAAGGGCAGCGGCTCGGTGACGCGCCCCGCTGGCAGTTGCTCGGCCGGTATGCCCACACGTTCGAGTTCTCGAACGGCGGCAGCCTGGTGCCGTCGGTCAAGTACCAGTACCAGACGCAGAAGTACGACGCGGGGCAGGTGCCCGCAGGCAGTGTCAATCCGGGTGTGACGACGATCAATCCGTCGACGGGTACGTTCAACCTCCAGCGCCAGAATCCGGGCCAGACCGCCATCCCGGGCTTCGGCCTGCTGGACTTCCAGGTGACGTACAACAGTCCGGGCGGCAAGTGGGACCTGACCGCTTACGTCCACAACGTCACGGACGAGCTCGACATCAAGACGCTGGCTTATGGAAACAACCCGGGCGCGGGTGGCGCCACGGGCAACTACGGTCACATCACCGCGACGCTGGGCGACCCGCGTACGGTGGGCGTGATCCTGGGCGCCCGCTTCTGACCTGCGATCCGTTGCCGGATTGCGTCAGGGAGACTGACAACAAGTAAGTGGATCGTACGTTCCATGGCCGGGCATCGCATCAAAGCGGTGTCCGGCCTTTTCTTCGGAAAGTGAACGGAACCGCAGCCCGCAGCGTCTGCCGAACGGATGCGGCTGCTGCATTAAGCGGTCATTAAGCGTGGCAGGTGCAACCTGCGTTGGCAGTGTGCGGAGGCGTCGGTTGCCCGCTGTCTTGCGGTCGTCATGCGGATGCCGCGCGGTCGCCTCGCGGGCCGGCCTTGAGGTTTCGAAGAGCCGATGGAACGCGCCTCGTGGTGGCTGATCCAGAGGCCCACGCGCCGACCGGCCCACAAGGCCTTGCTCGCCTCTTGGTTGAGGTG
>CADEEX010000424.1 GCA_902826465.1 uncultured Acidobacteriota bacterium | reverse complement strand
TCGACAAGGCAGAGCGCACCGCGGACGTCGCGGCATCTGGGGCGTCCGACGTGCGGACGACGAGCGCCATGCTGCGCTGATACGCCGCCCACGCCCGCTCCGGCGCCTGCGCATAGGGAATGAACGCTTCCATCGCAATCGGCACCGCCTGTCCCGACGAACGCGTATCCCCCACCACACCAACAACCTCGCGCCAGCCGGTCGGGTCGTTGGTCCACATCCGAATGCGCTTGCCGACAGCATCCTGACCAGGCCACAACCGCTCGGCGAGGCGCTGATTGACGACCGCGATGCGCGGCGCGCCGGCGCGCATATCGTTCGCCTCGAACGTGCGCCCGCGCACCAGCGGAATGCGCATGGTCTCGATGTAGCGATCGGTGGCGAGGTGAAACTGCACGATGGGCAGGGCGTTGACGGCCACCTCCGGACCCTCGATCGTCGCGGCCACGTCGATGCCACTCCCCTGCATCGGCACATCCGTGGACGCACCCACGTCAACGACGCCTGGCATCGCTCTCAGCCGTTCAATGACGCTCCCATACGCCCGCGCCACCCCATCGTCTGTCGCATATGTGGCGGCGGGTAGCGAGGTGCGCGCCATGAGGGTCCTCTCGACGTCGAAGCCGAGTGGAATCTGTTGCACGCGGACAAGGCTGCGCACGAACAGACCGGCACTGATGGTCAGCACCACCGCCAGCGCGAACTCGACCACCACCAGCGCACTGCGCGTGATGTCGTGCGCCCGGCCGTTGCTGCCTGTACGGTCGCGAAGCGCGTGCTGGGGATCGACGCGCGCCGCGCGAATCGCCGGTCCCGTGCCAGCCAGCAGGCCAGCGACGATGGTGAGCAGCGAGGCAAACGCCAGCACGCGAAGGTCGAGTGCCGCGTCCTGGAGCCGGGGAACATCTGGCCCCATGCGCACCAGGAACTCGATGCCGACGTAAGCAACGATCAGCGCCGCAAGTCCGCCGGCCGCGACCATGACGATGCTCTCGGTGAGCAGTTGTCGAATCAAACGCCCGCGGCCACCACCGACTGCGGCACGAATCGCCATCTCGCGGCTGCGCGTCGTGGCGCGGGCCAGCAGGATGCTGGAGACGTTGACGCAGCCAATCAGCAACACTGTGCCGACGGCGGCCAGCAGCAGCCAGGTTTGCGTGCGGAAGTTGTCGACGAGGGAGTCGCGCAGCAGCGTGACCGCGACGCCACGCCCGGTCATCGGCACGGGATGCTCCTGCACGATCTCCCGCATGACGCGCTCGAGATCGGCCTGCGCCGCCGCAGGCGTGACTCCCGGCTTCAGCTTGCCGAGCACGCGCCACCCGTGGCTGCCATAGTTGGCGCGGTCTTCGGCAGTCACAGTGAGTGGCGTCCACAGCTGGCTGCTGAGACCGCCAACGACCGGACGGCGACCGTCGCCCAGCGTGAAGCCACCCGGCGCCACGGCGACGACGCGGTACGATTCGCCGCCGAGACGGATGGAGCGTCCGACAATCGCCGGATCGCCGGCAAAGCGCCGTTGCCAGAGGCCGTAACTGAGCACAACAAGGCGTTGGTCGGTGGCGATGTCTTCCTGCGAGAAGTACCGGCCCAAGGCGGGTGGCGTTGCCAGCAATTCAAAGTAGCCGGGCGTGACGCGCGTGCCAGTGAGCCGCTCCGGATCACCCGCATCGGCCAGCGTGAACACCGCCCCCGAAGCGGCGGCCGTCGTTTCGAACACGCGATTCCGCTCGGTCCAGTCGGCGTAGACGCCGGCGGCCGCGCTGCCGCGATTCAGCTCGCGCAGCGTTTCCCAGACCAGCACGATCCGTTCACCGCCAGAGAACGGCAGCGGGCGCAGCAGCACGGAATCCACCACGCTGAACACCGCCACGGTTCCGCCGATGCCGAGGCCGAGCGTCAGCACCAGCACCGCGGTCAGCAGTGGTGCGTTCTTCATTTGCCGCACGGCGTACTTGACGTCCCTGAAGACCGTGTCCAGCCAGGTGGCGATCAGCGCATCGAGGCTTCGTTCGCGGTGGGCCAGCGTGCTGCCGAACCGCACGCGAGCGGCCGCCTTGGCTTCTTCAGGCGTGGCGCCGGTGGCGCGCTCCGATTCCTCGAGCATCGCCATGTGCGACTCGAGTTCGTCGCGCAGCTCTCCATCGAGTCGTGATTGCCGGAACACGTTCCACAGGCGCGTCAGCATGAGGGCCTCTCAGTGGCGGCGTTAAACGGTGCGCAGGACCTTGCTGACCGCGGCGGTGAGTGACGACCAGCGCTTCTCTTCTTCGGCGAGCTGCTTCTTGCCCGCGGCGGTGAGCGAGTAGAAGCGGGCGCGGCGTCCAGACTCGGTCTGCCCCCACGTGGACGACACCCACTTGGCGACGGTCATCCGCTGCAGTGCGGGATACAGCGAGCCTTCCTCAATCCGCAGGGCTTCGTCGGTGAGGAGGTGGATGCGCTGCGCGATCCCGTAGCCGTGTTGTGCGCCGCCGCTGAGGAGGATGCGGAGGACGAGGAGGTCGAGGGTGCCCTGAAGGCGGTCGTTGGCGTGTTTCGTCATATCACCCTAGCTGGCTAGGCATAGCTGGCTAAGGGTAGATACGTGCCACCTTGGTGTCAAGTTCCGCCGCGTCCGGCCCTGGGCTAGACCTCTTCACGCGGCGAATGGCGTGCGATACTGCCTTGCCGCCAACGACCAAACCCCGATGACACCACTTCGCGACACACTCCAGGGCGCCGTCGTGCTCGCGCCGATGACCAAAGGCTCCAACCTGCCCTACCGCCAGCTCTGTCAGGAGATGGGCGCGCGCGTCACCATGAGCGAAATGACAGTGGCCCGCCGGCTGAAACAGAAAAGCCGGCGTGAATTTGCGCTGATCCGACGTGCACCCGAGGAACGGTTCTTCGGGGTCCAACTGGCCGGCAACAAGCCGGAGGAGATGGCCTGGGCGGCCACGCTGGTGGCCTCGCGCGGCGCCGACTGGATCGACGTGAATCTCGGATGCCCGATCGACTACTTCACCAGCAAGGGTCTCGGCGCAGCGCTGGGGCGTGAACCAAACCGCGTCCGTCGCATCGTCGAGGCGATCACGCGGGCCGTTCCGGAGCGTCCGGTCAGCGTCAAGATTCGCCTCGGCTGGAATGACGCACACCGAAACTATCTCGAGGTCGCCCGCGCGGCCGTCGAGGGCGGCGCCAGCGCGATCGTCGTGCACGGTCGGACGCGGGCCGCTCGCTACACGATGTCGGCTGATTGGGATGCCATCGCCGAGGTCGTCCGGGAAATCCCGGTGCCGGTCATCGGCAACGGCGATCTGCTGTTCCGCCACGAGATTGAAAACGCCCTCGCCCGGACCGGCTGTTGCGGTGTGATGACCGCCCGCGGAGCGTTGATCAAGCCGTGGCTGTTCCGGGAAGTTACAGAAGGCGATCTCGATCTAACCGGGGAGGAACGGGTCGAGGTGTATCGGCGGTATGTGGCGCTGGCGAAGGGCCACTGGGGCAGCGACGATCGCGGCGTGTCACGCATCCGTGAGTTCCTGCTCTGGCATCTGGGGTTCTGGTGCCGCTACACACCGCGCCTGCCCGACGGCAGTTATCCGGCGATGCAGGTGCGCGGGTCGTGGCAACCGCGCACGCCGCTGGAGGCGCTGCTGGCGCGTTCGGACGCTGAGGCCCATGCGTTCCTCGCCGACGCGCTGCTGGCCGAGACGCCGGTCGACCCAGAGCGGGCGCCCGCGCCGGCGAGCGCCGTTGCCCTGGACGATGACGCACTCGAAGCAGGATGACTTCTGTGACTAGCTCCGTCTGGCCACACACCCCACCACATGGTCGTTCACCATGCCGGTGGCCTGCATGAACGCGTAGCAAATCGTCGATCCGACGAAGGTGAATCCGCGCTTTTTGAGCGCCTTGCTCATCGCGTCAGACTCGGGTGTGGTGGCGGTGATTCGGTCGCCGGGCTTCAGCTGACTCACGATCGGCGCACCGCCGACAAACGGCCAGATGAAGGCGTCGAAACTGCCGAATTCCTTCTGCACGGCCAGGAAAGCGTTCGC
>CADEEX010000423.1 GCA_902826465.1 uncultured Acidobacteriota bacterium | reverse complement strand
AAAACGGCGCATCACTGGGTGGCGGTGCACTCCGCCGTGGTCGAGCGCCACGGCCGCGCCATCATCATGCCGGCGGCACCAGGATCGGGCAAGAGCACGCTGTGCACGGCGCTGGCGCATTCCGGATGGCGTTTCTTCTCGGACGAGTTCGCGCTCGTGCACCCCGACACCGGTCGCGTCAACCCCTTGCCCCGGCCGATCGCGCTGAAGAAGCGCTCCATCGATGTCATTCGCGCGCGGCACCCTGAGGCGATGCTCGACGCCGAGAAGCTCGACTTCGAAGAAGTGCGCTTCGTGCACGTCCGCCCTCCCCAGGAAAGCATTCGTCGTGTCGCCGAAGATGCCGAGGCCCGCTGGATCATCTTTCCGAAGTACGCCGAAGGGAGTGACACCGTCATCGAGCCGCTGTCGAAGGCCGACTGTCTCATCGACCTCACGGATCAGAGCTTCAACTACAACTATCTTGGCACCCGTGGTTTCATGTGTCTCGTGGATCTCGTGAAACGCTCGGACTGCTACACCCTCACCTACAGCAATCTCGACGATGTGATCGCGCGGATCGATCAGCTCACCGCCGCGTAGGGCGATGCCGATCGACGACCGCCCGAACCATGCGCTGCTCCTGCGGCTGTTGCGCGATCCGCGTCACATCCACGCGCTGACGCCCGAGCAGTTCGCCGCCGCCATGGATGTCGCCCAGGCCGCACGGCTGCTTGGTTGGTTCGTGACGCGCGTCGATGTCGAGCGTCCTTCGCTCGACGGTCCGTCGTGGCTCGGCGAGCGCATCACCATGGCACGGGCGCTGGTGCAGGAGTACGACCGCGAGGTGCACTGGGAAGTGAATCGCATTGCGCGCGCGTTTCTTGGCTCCGGCATTCCTTGGGTCCTGTTGAAGGGCGCGGGTTATCTGGCGGCTGGCCTTCCCCCGGGCCGCGGCCGGCGGGTGGCCGACATTGACATTCTCGTGCCCGCGCACAGTGTGGCCGACGCCGAACGCCTGCTGGGCGAGCACGGCTGGGAGTTTCCGCCAAAGGATGCCTACGACGACCAGTTCTACCGGACCTGGATGCACGAGTCGCCGCCCATGGTGCACCGCGAACGTGGTTCGATCGTCGACGTGCATCACGGCATTCTGCCGAGAACCAGCCGTCTGCGTCCGTCACCACAGCGGTTGATCGCGGCGGCCATCGACGTCGGTCCGGACGTACGGGTGCTCAGCCCTGCGCACATGATCGTGCACGCGGCCGCGCATCTGTTCCACGACGGCGAGATCGCTGGAGCGATCCGCGATCTCGTCGATCTGGACGGATTGCTGCGTCACTTTGCCGGCGACGCGCGCTTCTGGCCGTCGCTGCTCGAAGAAGCGCCGGCACTCGATCTGGCCAGGCCCACCTACTACGCCGTCCACAACGCGCAGCGGATGCTCGGCACACCGGTGCCGCCTGACGTGTTGCAGGCCATGCAGGCGTGGGCACCGTCGGCGGCCGTGGCGTCGTTCATGGACCGGCTCGTCGACAACGCGCTTTCGGGCGACGCTGGTCCGTTTGGATCGGCGTCGAATCTGGCCTTGTACGTACGGTCGCATTGGCTGCGCATGCCGCCGTTGCTGCTGTTCCGTCACCTCTTCCACAAGGCGTTCCTGTCCAGGGCAGGCGCCTGACGGCGCCTATAATGGAACGACCATCCGAGAGGAACGACTCATGCGCACTGTCACACTAGTGCTCCTCGCCGTGGCGTTGGTCGCGTTCACCGCCCCCCCGGTTACTGCACAGCCTCCGGCGCCGGCACGGAGCATCAACCCCGAAGCGGTCGAGTTCGATACCCCTGAGCTGTCGCGCCCAGGAATCACTGGATATGTGGTCGAGCTCTTTGTCGCCTTTGCCGATACGCAACAAGACGTACCGGTGACGACCAAGGCGCTCGGTCGAGATGCCCTGCAAGGCGGCATCGTGCGGGTCGACGTGAAGGACCTGGCGCTCGATGTGCCGGATGGCCGCTACGTCGCCACGATTCGGCCACAGCCGAGCGCGGTCAGCGATCGCAGCGCGCCGAGCGATCCGTTTCTGCTCAAGCGCGAGGGCACGCCGGAAGACCGCGTCGCCGAGGCCCGCCGTGAACGCTTCTGGACGAAGGTCGGCATTGCCCTCGGGGCCAGTCTGCTGCTGTTGCCGCTCCTGTTCTGATGCTGACGCGCGACGAAACGGGCGTACCGGGCCGCGGATCGTATGCGCTGCTGGCGCTCGGCGGCGCGGCGTTTCTCACCTACGGCAGTCTGGTGCCGTTCGACTTCGACCCGATCACGCTGACCGACGCCATCGCACGCTACCGGGAGACACTGGCGCGTCCCATCGTCGATTCCCGCACCGACTTCGTCACCAACATCCTGCTGGCGATTCCGATCAGCTACGGCATTGTCGGCGCGCTGGCCACCGATCGGCGGAACCACTTCATCCGGCTGCTCGGCGCGGTGTCTGCTGTCGTTGCCTGTGTGCTGCTCGCACTCGGCGTCGAGTTTCTGCAGGTGTTCTTTCCTGTGCGTACCGACTCGGCGTCCGACGTTGTGGCGCAAACGTCTGGAGCGGTGGTCGGCAGTGTGGCGTGGCTGGCGATTGGTGAGCGGATTACCGCGTGGCTCCGCGCGTCGCTCAAAGAGCGCGAGCGATCGGCCGTCTTTCAACGCGTTCTGCTGGCCTACTGCGTCATCTGGGCGCTGACCCAGGTGATGCCGCTCGATCTCACGATCAATCCCGGCGAGCTGGCGCGAAAGTACCGCCGCGGCGGCATCCTGCTGCGTCCCTTCTCGTACCCGTACCCGTCAACCTTTGAGATGGCCTGGGAGTTCATCGGCGACGTGGCGCTGAACGCACCGGTGGGCGCCGCGGCGATGTTGCTCTGGACGCGTGGGCGCAGCCGCCGGTCGTCAGCGATGGCGATCGCGCTCGGCGTCACGTTCGTGGCCGGCATCGAGCTGCTGCAGGTGGTGGTCAATTCGCGTATCGCCGATTCGACCGATGTGGTTGTCGGCTCGCTCGGCGTCCTGCTGGGTGTGGCGATCACTGCGCGACTGACAGACCTGGATGTGGCGACCCGCCATCGCGTGCCGGTGCCGACCTACGCCTGGGTGGCACTGCTGGCGTGGCTGCTGGTGCTCATGTCGTATCACTGGAATCCGTACGACTTCACCACTGATGGCCAACGCGTGACCGCCGGCATGCACCAGCTGCTCGCCGTGCCATTCCACTCGTACTATGTCGGCACGCCGTTCCACGCCTTCACCGAGATGCTGCGCAAGGCCACGCTGACGTTGCCGCTCGGCGTGCTTCTCAGGCTCGCCAATCCCTGGCTGCGCGGCTGGGTTGGTGTACTCGTTGCCGGGATCTTCGGCGCCGCAATCCTCGGCTCGATAGAACTGGGGCAGGTGTTTCTGCCGACACGCACGCCTGACAACACCGACGTCATCATCGGCACAGGCGGCGTGATCCTCGCGTTTGTGGTGACCGGTCTGGTGCTCCGTGCCGTGCCTTCAGGCGGACTAAGCACGTCCGGCTGAAGCCGGACACTACATTCGATCGATTGACGCCGGACACTACGTACGACCGGAGGCGTCCTCGAGCAAGTGTCTGAGCGGGGCGAGCTGGCGCTCCCAGCCGAGTGATTCGACGTCGGCCCTGCCGACGAGGTCGAGCCGTTCGACATCGGTCAGGTTGAGTGCCGCACTCACGTGATCCGCAAACGCCTGCGGGTCGTCTGCGACCCGACACGCATGCCGAATGGTTGACGGCAGCCCGGCACTCACCGACGACGTGGTCACGACGGGCAAGCCGGCGGCGACGGCCTCGAGCACCTTGGTCTGCACTCCACGAGCGGTCCGGAGCGGCGCCACCGACACGCGGCCCTTCCAGAGATACGGCCGCACGTCGGCGACGGTCCCCGTCACCTCAATCCCGTCTGAGGCACTCGCCAGTCGTCGAACGGGCGCCGTGGGTTGCGCGCCCACGACGATGAACGACGCATCGGGACAGGCGGCGCGCACGCGAGGCCACACCTCGGCAGAGA
>CADEEX010000422.1 GCA_902826465.1 uncultured Acidobacteriota bacterium | reverse complement strand
CGAGACGGCGCGTCAGGTAACCCGAGTCGGCGGTCTTGAGCGCCGTGTCGGCGAGACCCTTGCGGGCGCCGTGCGTCGAGATGAAGTAGTGCTGCACCTCGAGGCCTTCACGGAAGTTGGCCGTGATCGGCGTCTCGATGATTTCACCCGACGGCTTGGCCATCAGGCCGCGCATGCCAGCCAGCTGACGAATCTGCTGCTTGGAACCGCGCGCGCCAGAGTCCGCCATGATGTAGACCGGATTGAACTGCCGGCCTTCCTTGTCGATGGCTTCCATCTCGCTGAACATGGCGTTGGCGATCTGTTCCGTCGCCTCCGACCAGATCGCGATGACCTTGTTGTAGCGCTCACCGTTGGTAATCGCGCCTTCGAGGTACTGCGATTCGACCTTGATGACTTCGTCGCGGGCCGCTGCCACGAGCGGGCCCTTCTCCTTCGGAATGATCAGGTCGTCGATACCGATCGACAGCCCCGACTTGGTGGCGTAGGTGAAGCCGGTGTGCTTGAGCGAATCGAGCATCTCGACCGTCTTCTCGTGCCCGAACTTCAGGTAGCACGACTGCACCAGCTGCTGCAGCCCCTTCTTCTTCAGCAGGCCGTTGACGAACGGCATGTCCTTCGGCAGCGCCTGGTTCAAAATGACGCGACCCACGGTCGTGTTGATGATCTTGTGCGTGACCGTCTGCACTTCCGTGCGAAGCACGTCCTGATCGTCTCGCGACGCCGTCAGGTCCTGCAGGTCGCCGGTGTAGCGCAACCGGATCGGCGACAGCGTTTCGAGCTCACCCGCTTCGAGCGCCAGCATCACGTCGTCGGGATTGCCGAACGCGCGACCTTCGCCCTTGGCGCCGCTCTTGGCCTTGGTCAGGTAGTAGCAACCGAGCACGATGTCCGGCGACGGAATCGCGATCGGAGCGCCATGGGCCGGCGACAGGATGTTGTTCGCCGACAGCATCAGCACCGAGGCTTCGATCTGCGCTTCAGGCGACAGCGGGATGTGGACGGCCATCTGGTCGCCGTCGAAGTCCGCGTTGAACGCCGTGCAGACGAGCGGGTGGATACGGATGGCCTTGCCTTCGACCAGCACCGGCTCGAACGCCTGAATGCCCAGTCGGTGCAGGGTAGGTGCGCGGTTCAGCAGCACCGGATGCTCGCGAATGACCTCTTCGAGCACGTCCCACACTTCGGGACGCTGCAGTTCCACCATTTCTTTGGCCTGCTTGATGGTGGCGACGAGACCGCGCTCCTCGAGCTTGTTGTAGATGAACGGCTTGAACAGCTCGAGCGCCATCTTCTTCGGCAGACCGCACTGATGAATCTTCAGCTCGGGTCCAACGACGATGACCGAACGGCCGGAGTAGTCGACGCGCTTGCCGAGCAGGTTCTGACGGAAGCGGCCCTGCTTGCCCTTGAGCGTATCGGACAGCGACTTCAGCGGACGGTTGTTGGCGCCACGCAGCACTCGGCCGCGACGGCCGTTGTCGAACAGCGCGTCCACGGCTTCCTGGAGCATGCGCTTTTCGTTGCGGATGATGACGTCGGGCGCCTTCAGCTCCATCAGCTTCTTCAACCGGTTGTTGCGGTTGATGACGCGGCGATAGAGGTCGTTGAGGTCCGAGGTGGCGAAGCGGCCGCCGTCGAGCGGCACCAGCGGCCGCAGTTCCGGCGGAATCACCGGCACCACGTCGAGGATCATCCACTCGGGCTTGTTGCTCGACTTGCGGAACGAGTCGACGACCTTGAGACGCTTGGCGAACTTCAGCTTCTTCTGCGCCGAGGTCTCCGAGCGCATCTTCTCGCGCAGCTCCACGGCCAGCGTGTCGATCTGGACGCGGCGCAGGAGTTCCTTGATCGCCTCGGCGCCCATCTGCGCCTTGAACTTCGTGAAGCCGTATTCCTCGCGCGCCTTGCGGAACTGGTCCTCGTTGAGGAGCTGGTTCTGCTTGAGGTCGGTGTCGCCCGGATCGACGACGACGTAGGCCTCGAAGTAGAGCACGCGCTCGAGATCCCGCAGCGGGATGTCGAGCAGGTGGCCGATGCGGCTCGGCAGCCCCTTGAAGAACCACACGTGGCTGACCGGCGTGGCCAGGCGGATGTGGCCGAGGCGCTCGCGGCGCACCTTGGCCTGCGTCACTTCGACGCCGCACTTGTCGCAGATCACGCCGCGATGCTTCATGCGCTTGTACTTGCCGCAGAGGCATTCCCAGTCGGTGATCGGCCCGAAGATCTTGGCGCAGAACAGCCCGTCGCGCTCCGGTTTGAAGGTCCGGTAGTTGATCGTCTCCGGCTTCGTGACCTCGCCGTGCGACCACGACAGGATCTTTTCCGGCGACGCCAGGCTGATCCGAATCGCGTCGAAATCGCTCGTGAGCGCCGAACGCTCGTGGAAGTTAGGACGCATCTAGTTAGACCTCCTCCAGAACCGGTTGAGGAGCAAGGAGCTCAGACGGCTTCTTCTTGGTTTTGATCAGCTCGATATCCAGACAGAGCGACTGGAGCTCGCGGATCAGCACGTTAAACGACTCGGGCAGACCGGCCGTGAAGGACGCATCGCCCTTGACGATCGCTTCGTAGATCTTCGCGCGTCCGATGACATCGTCGGACTTCGCGGTGAGGAGTTCCTGGAGGATATGCGCCGCGCCGTACGCTTCGAGCGCCCACACTTCCATTTCTCCAAAGCGCTGTCCGCCGAACTGCGCCTTGCCTCCCAGCGGCTGCTGGGTGATGAGCGAGTACGGTCCGATGGAACGCGCGTGGATCTTGTCGTCGACCAGATGCGACAGCTTCAGCATGTAGATGTAGCCCACGGTGACGTTCTGCTCGAACTCATCACCGGTCATGCCGTCGTGCAGCTTGGTCTTGCCACTGGTCGGGAGCCCGGCGCGGTCGAGCCAGCTCTTGATCTCGTTCTCGCGGGCGCCATCGAACACCGGCGTCGCGAAGTAGAGGCCGAGGGCGTGCGCCGCCCAGCCGAGGTGCGTTTCGAGAATCTGCCCGACGTTCATGCGCGACGGCACGCCGAGCGGGTTGAGCACGATCTCGACCGGCGTGCCGTCCGGCAGGTACGGCATGTCCTCTTCGGGGAGGATGCGTGCGATGACGCCCTTATTACCGTGCCGACCGGCCATCTTGTCGCCGACCGACAGCTTGCGCTTCATCGCGACGTAGACCTTGACGAGCTTGATGACACCCGGAGGCAGTTCGTCGCCGCGGCGGATCTTTTCCTTCTTCTCTTCGAAGAGGTTCTTGATCACTTCCACCTGGCGTTCAGTGCGCTCCTCGAGATCGCGCAAATCGTCTTCGAGCCGCGAATCGTCGGTGGCGATCTTCAGCCGTACCATCGTGTCGTACGGCATGTCGTTGAGGATCGCTTCCGTCAGCTCTGTGCCCTTCTTGAGCAGCCGCTCGCGGCCGTACTCGTCGAAGAGATCCGAACGAAGCTGCTGACCGCGCAACATGACCAGGACGCGCTTCTTGACCTCGTCGTGAAGGATGCGAACCTCGTCCTGCAGGTTCTTCTCCATCATGTCGAGCTCGTCCTGCTCGATCGCCTTGGCGCGGTCGTCCTTCTCGATCCCCTTGCGCGAGAAGATCTTGACGCCAACGATGATGCCCTCGATACCCGGCGGGCAGATCAGCGAGGCATCGCGCACATCGCCGGCCTTTTCGCCGAAGATCGCGCGGAGCAGCTTCTCTTCCGGCGTCAGCTGGGTTTCGCCCTTTGGCGTGACCTTGCCAACGAGGATGTCGCCCGGCTTGACGTTCGCACCGATGCGGATGATTCCGCTCTCGTCGAGGTCGCGGAGGAACGTTTCCGACACGTTCGGGATATCGCGGGTGATTTCTTCCGGTCCCAGCTTCGTGTCTCTCGACTCGATCTCGAACTCTTCGATGTGGATGGAGGTGTAATAGTCGTCCTTGACCATCCGCTCGGAGACGAGAATCGCGTCTTCGAAGTTGTAGCCGCGCCACGGCATGAACGCCACGAGGACGTTCCGACCGAGGGCAAGTTCGCCCAGTTCGGTGCACGGGCCGTCGCCCATGACCTGCCCCTTGTGCACCT
>CADEEX010000421.1 GCA_902826465.1 uncultured Acidobacteriota bacterium | reverse complement strand
CGCCTTGTCGTCGTAGAGCCGTTTGGTGCGCTCATGTGTGTCAACGGCGTAGGCCAGTTCCTTCTCGAGTCGGCGCTGTTCGGCTTTGGCCTTTCGGTAACCGGCCCAGGCGTCGTGCATCGCGTGCCCGTGCATAGTCGCCAGCATCTGCCCTGGCCGAACCCGATCGCCTTCCTGCGCGAGGGTGCGGAGGATGAGCGCCTCCTGCAGGGAGCCGACGCGGGCCGTGCGCGATTCATCCAGCGCCAGCGTCGCCGGTGCCACAATCTGCGCCGAGCGGCTGCTCGATTCGACGACCGCCACCGTCAATCCGGCGTTGCGCAGCTTCTCCGGGCCCAGGATGACCACGGCCGGCTGGCTGGCGGCGGGTGTGCTGGCGGCCCCCGCCTGCGGCGCTGGTTCAGGCGGCGGTGCGGTGCAGCCCGCGACGATCACCGGCAACAGCCACACGAGCGAACGAACGAGTTGAGCGTGGGTCATGGCAGCATCTCCAATCCGAGCGCGAGTCGCGCTTCGATCGCCGCGACCAGCGCCTCGAGACGCAAGTCGAGCGCGACGCGTTGCACGTCGGCGTAGATCCGTTCAGCGTCGATGAGTTTCAGGGCATCGGCGACCCCTTCGCGGAATTCGGCACGAGCCGCATTGCGCACAGCCTCGGCGGGCTGGGTGAGACGGGCGGGGGCGTCGGCCGCGCGCACGGCCAGCGTCCGGGCCGAGGCAATCAACGCCGTGCGCTCGGACGCCAGCCGCGCCGTGATGGCGCGCGCCTCCGCCGCCGCCGCCCGCATCTCGCCCGCCGCGCGTGCTGCGGCACTGCTGTTGGTCTCGAACAGTGGCAGCGTCATCGTGACGCCAAGGCTGCCGGTGTCGAAACCGGACGTTCGCTTGTAGCCCGCGTTCAGAATCGGATCGGGCAGCCGTCGCGCTCGCTCGAGCGCGGCGGCTTGCTGCGCGCGTCGCTCGCGTGCCGCGGCCACCACCAGTTCTGGATGCGAGTCGGCGACAACCGCGTCGGCCGAGGGCGCAGCCACGGGTAAGGGTTCGAACAGCGAATCTGGCGCGATCGGCGTGGCGAGGCCGATGACAAACGCCAGCGCCGCGAGGGTGCGTCCGAGATCGAGCTCGGCGCGGGCCATGTCGATTTCCAGACGGGCGGCCTCTGTTTCGAATCTGAGCAAACTGGCTTCGGACGAAAACCCCTCGCGCACCCGCGCCCGCGTGGTGTCGATGAGCGTCGTCAGCCCGTCCCGGTTGACACGCAACGCCGACGCCTCGCCGCGAGCCCTGAGCGCCTGCACGTAGAGCGCGACGGTGCGCAATTCGATTTGCCGATCGGTCAGGACCAGGCCGGCACTGGCGATGTCGCGCTCGGCCGCCGCGAGGCCTCGCCGCAGTCCGCGCTTTCCACCCAACTCAATCGCCTGGTTGGCGATCGCAAAGATGTCGTACGGGAGCTGGTCGTGCGAGGTGCCGAGGTTCTCGATGCGGATATCGACGAAGGGATTGGGGAGCCGACCCGAGAAACGCTCAGCCTCGGCCGTGCCGAGTGCGAGCTCATGGGCACCGCCGCGGAGCGGAGACTGGGTGCGGGCCAGCGCCACGGCTTGCGCGAGCGGGAGTGGGGGGGCGGTGGCGGCCTGAACGACCAGCGACAGGCCGCTAGCCAGGGCAAGGGCGACAATCATGCCCTCACTCTAGCGACCACGGATGAGACAAGGATGAGAGCCCGCTGCCGCGGGCTCATCCCTGGCGAGGGGTGCCTACTTGCGCTTCAACGTGAAGGTGAACTCGCCCTTCTGCGCGTGCCCGTCATCGCCGGCCGTCTGCCACTGCACGGTGTAGACACCGTCCACCATCTCACCCTCGACGTGGGCCATCAGTGCCTTCCCCATCACGTGAGTCTCGACGAGCTTGACCTTGTCAGAGGGACCCTTGATCGCCAGCTTGCTGACTGCCGCATCCGGCGCTTCGCTGAAAATCACCTGGACATGTGCCGGTGGCGCAGTGATGGTGGCCTTGTCCGCCGGTTCTGTCTTCTCGAGTTTCGCGTGTGCCAGCACCGCAGTGGTGCCGGCCAGCAGAATGGCCGCCATCAAGGCCGACCCGATCGTGAATGCTCGTCTCATCGTCTTCTCCTGACGTCTGGTTGCTGTTCTTACTGTACACGGGCCACCTGAATGGTTGAACGCTCGCCGCCCGCGGTCCAGGCCACAAGGGCTCCGGAACCGCTCGGCACGAGGGACGGATACAGAAGTCCCTGCCCTTCGGCAATCACGTTCCGGGTAAACGCCATGGCCGTATTCTGAATTGGCCGCGACGCCAGCACGATGCGGCGACGCCCATTCTCGAGTTCATCCCAGGCGACGAATACCGTGCCGCCGTTCGTGATCACTTGCGGATGGTGTGGCAAGCCGCTTGTCGAGAGTCGTTCCCGCGCGCTGAACGCGCGCCCGTCGCGCGACTGCGCGTAGAAGATCCCGATCGATGGCCGCCCTCCTGGTCCATCGCCGACCAGCGTCGGCCACGCGATGTGCAGACGGTTCGTGGCATCCGCCGTCATCGCCGGTCCGTCATCGGGACAGCCATCGAGCTGCCACTTGTCTTCGCTGACGCGCTGGATCGGCGCAAACGTCCGGCCACCATCACGCGACGCCGTGAACGCGATGTCGCGCAAGTTTCCCGGATACACGTGACGCCAGGCGAGGAAGATGGCGTTGTCGGCGGTGGTGACGATGGCCGTCTTGCAGCAATAGCACACACCCGGAGTGATGACGTGCGCCGACCCGGCCTCGCCAACGGTTGCAAGATAGAGCTTTGACTGCTGCGCCATCGCGACGCCGTCGCGCGGCGCGGCCGCCGTGTCGTGCCCCGGATGATTGTGCCCAGCCGATGCCGCCGCCGCGGCCATCTCGCGGTGGTCGAGCCACACGACCCGCGTCTTGCCTTGCGCGTCGGCCGTGGCGTTCTCCCAGCCGCGATTGCCGCCAGCCACGCCGTCGGGCACGAGCGCCGTGCGAGCGAAGGAGCGGCCGCCATCTTCCGAACGCGCATGCAGGATGGTGGTGCCCAGGTCGTTCTTCGATGTCCACACCACCGTCACGATCGGTGCGGCGCCAGGCCTCGGCGCGAGGGTCACGCGCGGAGGCTGTTCGCCATTGACCCGGGCATCGCCCGCCACGCTGTTGACGCGCACCGGTGCGGTGAAACTGATGCCTTGATCGCGACTCACCGCCGCATAGATATCGGTGGCACCGCTGGCCAGCGATGCCGACCAGGCCGCAACGACGACACCGCCACCAGCCGCGAGCGACACCGTCGCATTCGCGCGATCGGCCACGGCGAGCGTCACCGTACCAGAGGTGACCGCATGCGGAGCGGTGCCTCCAACGAGTGCCGCGATCAGCGCAACGCAGAGTCTCTTCATCATGATTCCTCGTACGGCTTCCCTGTTCGTATCAACACCATCGAATCGGGTGGCGCTTCGCGCAGCGAAGACACCAATCCCGAGGGGACACGAAGCGGCGGCTAGGCTTTGGGCGGAGGGGTGTCGTGCGATACCGGCGAAAGCGGGATGCTCACCGCCTCAGTCTGCGCCAGCGGTTCCCTCGTCATCAGCGTCTCGCTGGCGACCGACGGGAGAATGCCGGGAATTGAGATGAGAGTGGACAGGGCGACCGCGGGCCCTTCGCACGTGCCGCTCATGCGGCAGTCGTCGTCGGCAGCGGCAGCGGCCGCGACGATCGCGTGCGAGGCGTGCGACGCCATTGCCTGGTGCATCGGACACACGCGGCCGTCGGCCGCCCGCATGGGGCACTGGTCTGCCGGAGTGTCTTCGTGGCACTGCTCTTCGGCGTGCGTCTCGTGAGCCGCGCAGCATCCAGGCGGCATGAACGCGGCGATCGACGCCACCTGGCAAAGCAGCCAGGCAATCGACCATGCGCCGAGACGTTGACGGAAGACGGACACGGGAACCTGCAGCCAGTCTACACGGCGCCCTGCGGCACGCAATATCCACGTTGGGAGGCCCGGACGTCGAAAACTGGACCGCCCATTCTCCGGTTGAAACTGAACCGTCGTTCAAACTACGGT
>CADEEX010000420.1:1653-4115 GCA_902826465.1 uncultured Acidobacteriota bacterium | reverse complement strand
GAGGTGCAGGACCATCAGTGCGCGCTGCTACCGGCGTGGCCAGCGGTGCGTCCCGCCACCACCCGGGCCATCTGCTCGACGGTGTCGAACTGATCGACACCGGTGTCGAGCACCGAGAGCTCAACCGCGAAGCTCTTCTCGAGATAACTGACCAGGCCGAGCATGGCCAGCGAGTCGAGGATGCCGCTGGTCTGAAGCGGCGTATGGTCGCGCAGATTCCCTGGCGCCTCACCGGCAAGGGCGGTCGCCAGGATGTGCTGCCGGATGCTGTGCTTGATCTCGTCCACGACTCCTCCGCTTCCGGTCTCGGTCGATCACGGCTCGAACTGTAGCCCTCCGCCTTCGCCGACGGCTTCAGCGAGACGACAGATCTGAAACTGGCCCCTACGATGCACACCGAGGCCATCCGATAAGTGTTCCAGATAGTGCGACCCGACCCCCAATGATTCTGCTGCGACTCATCAGCTGGCAATACGTGCGCAAGCACCTGCTCCGGACGTTCCTGACGTCGGCCGGGGTGGTGCTGGGCGTGGCCGTGTTCGTTGGCATGCACACCGCCAATCAGGCGGTGCTGGCCGCCTTCTCGCGCACGGTCGACCGCATTGCCGGCAAGACCGAACTGCAGGTGTCGGTCGGCGACGCCGGCTTCAACGAAGACGTGCTCGAGCAGGTGCAGTCGGCCCAAAGCGTCCGCGTGGCCGTACCGGCCATCGAGGCCATCGTCGAATCGAACCTCGAAGGGCAGGGCAGCCTGCTGGTCCTCGGCATCGACATGACGGGCGATCGCAGCCTGCGCGACTACGACCTCGAAGGTGAAGAGGCGGAGATCGACGATCCGTTGATCTTCCTGGCGCAGCCAGACTCGCTCATTCTCGCCAAAGACTTCGCGGCGCGAAACGGCATTGCCACCGGCAGCCGCATTACCCTCGGCACCGCCGAGGGTCCACGGACCTTCGTGGTGCGCGGCCTTATGAAATCGTCGTCTGGGCTGGCGAGCGCGTTCAGCGGCAACATGGCGGTGATGGACATCTACGCCGCGCAGAAGATGTTCGGGCGCGGACGGACGTTCGATCGGATCGACTTGGCCATGAAGGAAGGGGTGTCGCTGGTTGAGTGCCAGCGCGAACTGCGCGCGCTGCTCGGTCCGGCGTACGAGATTCAACCGCCCTCGGGCAGAGGCCAGCAGTTCGAGACCATGCTCGCCGGCTACGCCATGATGATGGACGTCGCGAGCGCCTTCGCGTTGTTCATCGGGATGTTCCTGATCTACAACGCCTTCTCGATTGCCGTCAGTCAGCGCCGTACCGAGATCGGCATCTTGCGCGCGCTTGGTGCGACGCAGCGCCAGATCCGAACACTGTTTCTTGGCGAGAGCGCCATTCTGGGCTTCAGCGGTGCACTGCTCGGCGTCTTCGTCGGCATGCTCGTGGCCCGCTCGATTGCGGCATGGATCGGTCAGTTGTTGGCCAACGTCTACGGTGTGGCGCAGCGCGCCGACGAAGTGGCCACAGACCCGCGAACGCTGGCGCTGGCGCTGGCGATCGGCGTCACCACCAGCGTGCTCGCCGCTGTGCTGCCGGCTCGCGACGCGGCTCGGCTCGATCCGGTGAAGGCGCTCCAGAAGGGCAGCGCCCAGGCGTTCTCTGCCGCGCAGAGCCTCTGGCGCGCCAGGCTGGCGTTCGCGCTGGCACTCATTGCGGCGGGCTGCCTGCTGTTCTCGTCGTCTCGTCAGCTGTTCTACGCCGGCTACCTGTGCGCCATCACCGCGGCGGTGCTGGCCGGTCCGGCGATGTCGCTCGTGCTGTCAAAGGCGGTGCGTCCGGCGCTGAAGTGGTTGCGTCCGGTTGAAGGGTCGCTGGCGGCCGACAGTCTGATCGAGTCGCCGCGCCGCACGTCAGGCAGCGTCGTAGCGCTGATGCTGTCGATCGCGCTCGTCGTGGCCTTCTCCGGCATGGCGCAATCGAGCTACCGCTCGATTACCGACTGGATGGACACCACGCTCGATCCCGATCTGTTCGTGCTGCCGTCGAGCAGCCTCGACGTGCAGACGACGCGCTTTCCGGCGTCGATGGGACCGGAGCTGGTGGCCCTGCCCGGCGTGGCGCGTGTGCAGACGTTGCGGAACGCCCGCGTCACATTCCGCAATACGCCAATCATGGTGGTGGCCGTTGAAGTGGCCAGCGTCGAGCAGACGGCGCATTTGCCTCCCGTGCAAGGCGATGCACGCGAGATGTATCGCCTTGCGGCCGCCGGTGAGGGCGTGATGGTGTCGGATACGCTCGCCTTGCTCCAGGGGCTGAGCCTCGGCGAAGTCATCGAAGTACAGGCGCCGTATGGCGCCATCACGCTCCCGATCGTTGGCATCGTCGTCGACTACTCCGATCAGCAGGGCGCGATTATTCTCGACCGCAGCCTGTTCCTGCAGCACTGGCGCGACGACACCGTCAACGCTTACCGCGTGT
>CADEEX010000420.1:0-1643 GCA_902826465.1 uncultured Acidobacteriota bacterium | reverse complement strand
GGGCGGGCGTGTCGATCGCCGACGTGCGCCAGCGGATTTTGGATGTGTACGCCGGTCATCGTCAGGTCTTCGTGCTGACCAACGAAGAGCTGAAAGCCTACATCTCACGCGTGGCTGGTCAGTGGTTCAGCCTCACCTCGGTTCAGATCGCCGTGGCGGTGCTGGTGGCGATCCTCGGCATCGTCAACACGCTCACCGTGTCGATTGCCGATCGTCGCAAGGACCTCGGCGTGCTGCGCGCGGTCGGTGCGTTGCACTCGCAGATTCGCAGCTCCATCTGGCTCGAAGCGATGACCGTGGGCTTCATTGGCGTCGTCCTTGGCATCGCGCTGGGGGCGGTGAACCTGTACTACATCCTCGAGATGGTGCGCCGGGACATTGCCGGCATGCGACTCGACTATCAGCTACCGCTCCAAACCGTGCTCATTCTCGCGCCGACGATGCTGGCGGCCGGCTTCCTTGCGGCGGTCTGGCCCGCCGAATCGGCGGTGCGTGGTTCTCTCGTCGAGGCTCTTGAATATGAATAGACACAGATTCCTGTTGGTGATCGGATTGGTCGGCATCGCACTCGCGTTGGGCGCGTGGCCCGCGCTGGCGCCGGTGGTGGCGGCGTCGGAGAACGCGCTGCAGATCGTGCAGGAAGCGCAGAAGCGTTCGGCCGCCAAATCGCAACGCTACGAAGGACTGCTCCAGTCGTTTGAGGCATCAGGCAAAGTCACCGAGAAGCGCTGGGCCTACGAGCGCCTCGGGTCGCACGGTCAGAGCAAGTCGGTGATCCGCTTCATGACACCGGCCGAAGTGAAGGGTGTGGCGCTGTTGGTGGTGAATCACCCCGATCGCGCGTCCGACCAGTGGATGTGGACGCCGGCGATCGAGCGCGACCGCCGTATCGCCACGCAGGATCGCTCGACGCGCTTCTTCGGTACCGACTTCAGCTTCGAGGATCTCGAGGAACGAGACGTCGATCAGTTCGACTTCGCCTTGCTTGGCGAGGATGCAATCGACGGTGTGGCCTGCTGGAAGATTGAATCGACGCCGAAGCAGAGCAAGACGTCTCAGTACACGAAGTCTGTCGTGTGGGTGCGCAAGGACAACTACGCGTCGGCACGGCTCGAGTCGTACATCAAGGATCTGGCGGTACGCCGGTTGAACTACACCGACGTGCGAAACCTGCAGGGCATCTGGACGGCGCACGTGATGACGATGACCGACTTGAAGCGCGGCAGCCATACCACGCTGACGCTCGAGAAGGTGCAGTACAACGTGGCGCTCAACGACAGCGACTTCACGCTGCAGGCGATTCGTCACTGATGTCGGCCTCGTGGTCTGTTGGACATCGCGCTGCCGCGGCAGTGCTGACGGTTGTGTGTCTGCTGGCGGGGTCGCGCCTCGCGGCGGCGCAGGATCCGCAGGCGACCAACGACGGTGCTGTGGTGACCGTAGACGCGCCGATGTACTGGCTGCGCGATACCGCGCGCACACCGATGCGGCAGCTGCCGGCCGGCACGCGGGTTCGTGTGCTGAGGCGTGTCGGCGAACTGTTCGAGGTGGTCTACACCGATCCCAAGTACGGCGACGAAGTGGGCTACGTGCCGGCCGCGAGGCTGCGCCTCGACGATGGGGCGTCGGCGTCGAGCGGGAAG
>CADEEX010000419.1 GCA_902826465.1 uncultured Acidobacteriota bacterium | reverse complement strand
CGGTACAGGTCTGGATATGCTGCGGCGTAGTCGGCTCGCACTACGCCACCCGTTCGACGTGTCGACGCTCACGCTTCTCGACGGTCGCCACGACATAGGTGGGGCGGCCCTTCGCTTCGGCATAGACGCGCCCGAGGTACTCGCCGATCACACCGAGAAACAGCAGTTGGACGCCGGACAGGAACGTCATGACCAGAAGCGAGGCGGTGAACCCCTCTGGCGACGCACCGACGGAGAAGCGGACGTAGAGTGCGTAACACGCAAATAACAACGATGCCGACATGGCGACGATACCGGCCAGTGCTGCGGCGCGAAGGGGAACGATCGAGAAAGAGCAGATGCCGTCGAGAGCCAGCTTGATCAGCTTCCAAGTGGTGTACTTCGGCCGGCCGGCGAATCTTGCCCGACGCGGGACGTCGATCCCGACCTGTTTGAACCCGACCCAGGCTCGCAGTCCGCGCAGATAGCGTTCGCGTTCCGGCAGCCGCTTGATGGCGCCGACCACGGAAGGTCCGAGCAGGGCGAAGTCGCCGCTGTCGAGCGGGAGCGTCACATCGGAGAGCGCGCGGATGAGGCGATAGAAGACCTTGTAGGCCGCTCGCAGGGCCAGTCCTTCTTGACGGGACGAGCGACGCGCGAACACCACGTCGTAGCCCGCTTCGTACTGCCGTACGAACTCAGGAATGATTTCGGGCTCGTCCTGCAGGTCGCCATCCATCAAGATCACGGCAGGACCTTTCGCGTGATCGAGTGCTGCGCAGATGGCCGCCTGATGGCCGAAGTTTCTCGACAGGCAGACGACCTTGATTCGGCTATCGCGCCAGGCGGCGTCGGCGAGAAGCTGTCGAGTTCGATCGGCGCTGCCATCGTCGACAAACACAATCTCGTGCGGACCGCCAGGGAGCGAATCGATCACCCGGGTCACGCGGGCCAGCAGCTCTGGAACCACGGCCTCTTCGTTGTAGACAGGAATGCCGATTGAGACGGCAGTCATCGACGCGTGCCCTGGAAATAGACCATCGACCACAAACGGCCGCCGAAGGAGTAGGGTTCGACGACGCGTGGCGAGAAGTGTCTGGAGAACATCGCTTGCCACTGTCCCAGTGGCCGGGCGTAGAGCCCGCGATCGAGGCGAGCCATCACTCGGGACAGTGACCAGTTCGATGGCCGCACGAGTTCCAGGATGTGGACCGTCCCGCCTGGTGCCAGCTGCTCGTGAACACGCGTCAGCAAGGCGTCGACCTCCCGATCGGGAAGGTGGTGGAGGAAGCTGTTCACCAGAACTACGTCGAACTTGCCGAGCGCCGAGAGGTCGCTGGTGGCGAGGTCAGCCTGAATGAAGCGACCGGCATGGTTTCTTCGAGCCTTGACCAGGTAGCTCTCGTTGATATCGATCCCGACGTAGTCGACATCGGCGAACCGGTCGGCATTGGTCCCTGGTCCACAGCCGACATCGAGCACGCGTCGCATCGTCAGGCCAGCCAGCTGGCGCTCAACGGGTTCAAACTTCTGCTGAGCGAACGGCGCCTGCCACAGACTGTAGACGATAGGCAGTTCAAGGAGGCGGTCGAGCAACCTCATACCCATTTCCCGAACCCGATCTCACTCCTCTGCACGTCATCTCTATCGGACGCCGGCAACCAGGAATCCACGCCTGTGCAAAAATGCACGCATCCGCATGCACTTTCTAGAGGGAATGATCGACGGCCGAACGGATGACGTTCGCCTGGTCAATCTCGAGACAGGTCAGACCATCGCTGAACGGCTGCTGCCGGCGTTCGATTCGAAAAGCCGCCGGACCGGACTGCTTGGTCACCACACGCTGCCATCAGGCCACGCGATGGTCATTGCCCCTTGCAGCTCGGTCCATACGTTCTTCATGAAGTTTCCAATCGACGTGGTCTACGTGAAGAAGGACGGTCAGGTAATCAAGGTCCGAGAGAGGATGCCGGCCTGGCGGCTTAGCGGAGCCATTGGCGCGTTCGCGGTGATCGAGCTGAACGGAGGAGAGGTGTCGAAGAGGGGTGGCTGCCGGCCAGGCGCGCGTCTATCGGTTGTGCTCCACCAAGATTCCCGCTCTTCAGCCTAACGGTGAGCGAACGGTTCTGCCCGACGATACAGAGTCCACGACAGCCCGGTCAGTGGGTTGGACGGGTAGAGGACAACCACGAGTAACGCGCTCCCATAACCAACCTCAACAAGCACCGGCGCCTCCGCTTCAATCAGACCTCCGCGAACGAGCCCTCCCGAGCCGCCGACTGGGTATTCGTCCTCAGCCACATACCGCAGTGACGCTGCGGAGTCGACACGTCGCTGGTGGTAGTCAAGTTGCATGGCCACGCGAAAATCGTGGCCGGTGAACGCCGCCGTCGATGCCACGGTGGCATTTCCGTCACGCATCATCAACCGCACCGCCTCATCGTAGCGGCCGCGGCCAAGCGAACGCAGCTCGGTTAGATGTGTGACGGCCCCGACGGCCATCGCAGCGATTGAGCCGGCGGCGATTGACCGCGTCGTTCCCTGTTTCCTCAATCCATCGCCGGCAAGTTCAGCGAGTGCGAGGAGTACGAAAACCCCGGGCACTAGAAAGTATCTCGGATAGATCGGTGCTGATGGCTGAACGACAAGAAACATGGCCGGCAGCACGACGATGGCGCCGAGGTACATGAGCCAGCGATCGCAGCCCCGTCGGCGAAGACGAACCATCGAGGCAACGACAGCGCCAGCCGTCAGTATTGCCGCCACAACCATCGATCCGCCGCTCGTCGGCCCACTCACCAGCAGCGAGAGTGTCTGCCCGATCACTTCGACGACCCGCCTTGGTGGGCCACCCGCGACCGTCGTACCACGGACGGCCAAGGCGTAAAACACGGCCAGGAACGCGGCCGGAGGTCCAAACAAGCGGATCATCGTCTGGCCGCGGTGCGGCGCCCGCAGACCGTCTCGCTGCAGTGCCGCATCAGCCCAAAGCGCAGCGGCGAGAAAAAACTCTGCATATGTTTGGTGCGACACCACGCCGCCGACGGTGCACATCCAGAAACCCGCTGCCGTGCGCGACGAAGGATTCATCACGAATGATTGCAGACAGTACCAGGCGGCGAGTGTGAAGAAGACAACTGCCGAATAGCCCCGCGCTTCGGACGCGTAGTAGACCACGAGATACGACAGGGCGAACAACGCGGCGGTCGCGCGCGCATGCCAGAGGCTCTCCAATTTGCCGACGAGAAACGCCATTGCCATGCTCGCCGAGCCGGTGGCGAATGAAAGGAGTCGGTAGGCAGCGGCTGACGCGTCACCACCGAGGAGCAGCATCCACAGGCTGTTGAGATGATGGTTGTTGTCGGTTCGCAGTTCGGTGAAGACCCCAGTCCACGAACCAAGCATCATGACGTTGTGCAATGACCAGATCTCGTCGAGCCACAGCGGGTTCGTCATGCCCGGCCAACGCACTGCCGCGCCGAGCAATACGAACAACGCTGGAATCACGAGGCGAACGCGGCGATCGTCACTAGTCAAGGCACATCGACCATGCGAGCAAGCAATCGCACGCCAAACCGGCCACTGGCTGACACCCCAGGCGTGGACACCAACTCGCCGTAGTGAGCGTCGACCCACGCCATCATTCGATGTCCGAAATCGACGCCGATTCCGGCTGGTCCATACTCGGGCGGGCGATCCACCAGTGCAATGAACTCGGGAGGATGCTTGCGAAGCGCGTCCAGCAGACGTTCTTCGCCAAACATCACGAACTCGGGAGGAAGGAACGTCGGGAAAGGCACACCGCTCTCGCGTCGGGCGAGGTAGTTCAGCATCACCCCTTCCGGCAGGACTACGAAACGCTCGGCCGGGCCGACTCGTTCACGAATGTACTCGAGCGCCTCGTTGACAGGACGTGCGCGCTGATCGCCGAGCAATCGATCGGTTCCCGTGCCGACAGCGATCGTCAATCCGCTCAGTCTGTCGTAGTGGAGGCGCAGGAACAGCAGGACCACCATGCCTACGACGACGGCTGAAAGCCGCTGAAACAACCATCCGTCGCCGCCGCGACTATCGATGGCCGACGGGATCCACACCGTGAGTGCCACGATCATCACCATCGCGGCAGGCATCGCAAGAACGAAGCCGTA
>CADEEX010000418.1 GCA_902826465.1 uncultured Acidobacteriota bacterium | reverse complement strand
GCAGATCATCCAGTGGCCCGATCGCGTGTTGATCCGCTACGAGAAGGATGACCAGCTCCGGCCCGTGTGGCTCGACGGCCGAAAGCCGAGGGTGCTGGACTATTCCTTGCAAGGCTGGTCGGTGGGTCGCTACGAAGGCAATGCGCTGATCGTCGAAACGGATCATTTCCTGTTCGACATCACCGGCTTCGACGACTACAACGGCATCCCGTCATCGCAGCTCAAAAAAGTGACGGAGCGTTACTGGAAAGAGAACAACGAGCTGAAAATGACGCTGACGCTGGAGGACTCGATGTTCCTCAGGCAGCCGGCGTCATACACGACACGCTGGCTCCCGCTGCCGCCATCGTACGAACTGACCCCGTGGGACTGCGATCCGGAAACCTCGCGGGCCCCCGTGAAGATGATGGTACCGAAATACAAGTAACAGAGACAGGGACAGGGACAGGGGCAGGGACAGGGACGGAGACAGGGCTTACCAAAGCCGAGAACCCAAGGCCCAAAGACCGGAATTCGCTAGTGAGGACGACCATGATGAACGTTCGACGATTGATGATTGGCGCGGCAGTAGGTGTGGCGGGGGCCGTGCTGTTCAGCGCGGCGCCGGCAATTGCGCATCACTCGAGCGCACCGTTTTACGACGCCACGAAGCGCGTCGATGCGCAGGGCGCGGTCACCAAGTTGCTGATTCGCAACCCGCACTCGTTCCTCTACTTCGACGAAACGACGCCGCAGGGCAAGGTCGAGTGGCAGATTGAGCTCGGCACCGCCGCCTCGCTCACCCGCACCGGCTGGACGACGGACACGCTGAAGCCGGGCACCGTGATCAAGGTGAACGGTCAGCCGTCGCGCGCCGAAGGTTCGCACGGTATGTGCTGCGCGCGGATCACGCGCGCCGACGGCAGCCCGATCGTCCAGGGCGGTCGCGTCATGGAAGAGCAGCAGCCGCCCCGCTAGCGCGTCGAGTGGACAGCTTTCTCGCCTGGCTCGAAGCGACTTCCGTGGCCACCTGGACACGGGAGTCGCCTTCCCTCTGGGCCTACCCCACCATCCTCACGCTCCACTCGTTCGGCCTCGGGATCGTCGTCGGCGGTTGCGCGGCGGTCGACCTGCGGCTACTCGGATGGGCCCGGTCCATACCGACCCGCGCCCTGCAGCCGGTCTTTCGCATCATCTGGTGGGCGTTTGCCGTGAACGCCGCCTCGGGCTTTCTGCTGTTCATCGCCGATGCGACGCGAAAAGCCTTTCAGCCGGTGTTCCTGGTCAAACTGGCGCTCATCGCCGTCGCCTTGATCGTCACGGAAGCGATCGCACGACACATTCAGCGAAACACCTCGCATTCGACCAACGCGCGAATCCTCGCCGTGGTGTCGATGCTGCTGTGGCTGGGCGCGATTACCGCAGGCCGGCTCATGGCTTACATGTAGCCGCGCCATGGACGCATTCGTACAGTGGCTTCAGGCGACGCCGGTCTCGCAGGCCATCGTCTACCAGACCTGGATCTGGCCGCTCGCCGAAACGGTGCACTTCGTCGGCCTGACGCTCGTCATCGGCATCGCCGGATTGTTCGACCTCCGGTTGATCGGATTCTTTCGCGGCGCATCCGTTGCCGCGGTCAAGAGCCTGATGCCGTTTGCCGCGCTCGGCTTCCTGCTGAATCTGGTCACAGGACTGATCTTCCTGATTGGGCACCCCGAACAGTACGTCCACAACCCGTCCTGGTGGTTCAAGGTGCTGTTCCTGGCCATCGCCGGGCTCAACGCGCTCGTGTTCGAGGCGTTCGTCGGACGCGGCACACTCCACCTTCCCGAGGGAAGCGACACGCCTGTCGCCGCCAAGGTGATTGGCCTGGTCTCACTGCTGTCGTGGTTCGGCGTGCTCTACTGGGGGCGGATGCTGCCGTTCATCGGCGACGCCTACTGAATCCGGCAGCTGTGGAATAATTCGCAGTCAGTCTCGTCGTGGCTGCTGTTCTGCGTTCATTCGTCATTGCGTGGGTCGCAGTCGCCTGTGTCAGCGGACTGCGCGCTCAGGGGACGACGCTGCTCGCTGACGACACCGACCGCGCCGCCTTTCGCGCCTGGTTCACCTTCCTCGCCGACACACAGTTCCAGCGCAGAACAGATGACGTCATCGACTGCGCGTCGCTCGTACGGCATGCCTATCGCGAAGCGCTTCGCGCCCACACGCCCGCGTGGTATCGCGCCAGTGCCCTGCCAGCGACTGTGCCGATTCCCGACGTCCGCACACCGCCGCCCATCAGGAACGGCGCCTGGCTGCTGTTCCGCGTCGCCAGCCAACCCGAACGCTTTGCCGAGTTCGCAGACGCGACGACACTGGTGCGCCTCAACGCGCGCCTCGTTACGCGTGACGCACGTGCCGCGCAGCCAGGCGACCTGCTCTATTTCCGACAGGAAGAGTCGAGCAGCCCGGCGCACCTGATGGTTGTCGTCGGACCGTCACGCTACGAGCCTGCGGGACGCGATTGGCTCGTGTATCACACGGGCCCCGACGGCACCGACCCTGGCGAAGTGCGCAAGGTGTCTCTCGCCGACCTCGAGCGCCATCCCTCGCCACGCTGGCGCCCGGTGGCGGCCAATCCGGCCTTCATCGGCGTCGCTCGACTCGCCATTCTCGACAGGGAACGTTGATGCTCAGGCCTTCCGACCGGCTGCTATCGCTCGCCATCCTCTGGCTACTGTCTTCTGTCGGCGCGGCGCACGCACAGGACAACGACGCCACGCCGGCGTTCAGCGTGTCCACCAGCCACATCTTCAACACCCGGGAACGTCCGTCGATCGGGTTGACTTACCGGCGCGTCGATCACCTCGACTTTCGGGTGTACCGCGTCGGCGACGCGTTCACGTTCTTCGAGAAACTCCGCGATCCACACCAACTCGGCAGCGAAGAACCGATTGTGCCCCAGGAGCGCACCTGGCTCGAGCGGATCGCCTCGTGGAAAGCCGAACGGCGCAGCGACGTCCGCGGCTTCCTCCGTCGGCAACTGAGCACCGACTACCGGCGCGCGAGGAATCAGCAGCGCGACTCGCAGGAAGTCGTCATGCGGCAGACGCTCAATGTCAACAGCTTCGCGCAGGTGCCGTTGCTGAACGCGTCGCAGCTCGTCACCTCGTGGCGCGAGATTCTGCCTCCCGTGCGCGACGCCGAGTACCGACGCATTCCGCTCGACGTCACCGCTGCTGGCATCTACGTCGTCGAAGCGGTCAGCGCGCCGCTGCGCGCCTACACGGTGGTCGTCGTCTCTGACGTCGGCCTGGTCACGAAGACCGCACCAGGACGGCTCCTGGTGTACGCGGCAAACCGCTTCAGTGGCGACCCGATGGCCGGCTGTCGTGTGCGCGTCATCGCCAACCAGCAGGTTGTGGCCAACGGCGGCACCGGCGCCGACGGCACATTCGAGTCGCCGGTCACCGTCGCGCAACCGGACAACCTGGTGACGCTCGCCGACTGCGCAGGTCAGACCGCCGCCACCGACCCTGGCGCCTATACCGTGCACGAGACCGCGCGCGACCTGGTGGGATACACCTACACCGACCGTCCGGTCTATCGACCCGGCCATGTCGTGCACTACAAGAGCGTGCTGCGGTGGCGCGAGCACGGCGCCCTGCTGCCGTTCGGCGCCACATCGGCGGAGGTCTCCATCGTCGATGGCGACGACAAGGTGATGGTGCGAGAGCGGAAGACGGTTGACGCGTTTGGCGCCGTCAACGGGTCGTTCACCGTGCCGCCGACGGCGTCGCTCGGCTACTACTCGGTCCGAGTCGCCAGCGGCGATGCGACCGCATCGGGTTCATTCGAAGTACAGGAATACCGGAAGCCTGAATTCGACGTCGCCGTCAGACCGACAACCCGATTCTCATTGCAGGGCGGCAACGCCACCGCCACGATCGCGGCGCGCTACTACTTCGGACAGCCAGTGTCGGGTGGCCGAGTCTCGTTCGTGGTGCACAAGCAGGGCTACTTCTCGCCCTTACGCTACGACTCGAGCGGCGAAGGGGACGAGTTTGCTGGCGGCGACTATGGCGGCGGCGCCGAAGTCTACGCCGGCACCGCTACGCTGAACGAACGGGGTGAAGCCGAAGTGTCCGTGCCGCTCGAAGTGGATGAAG
>CADEEX010000417.1 GCA_902826465.1 uncultured Acidobacteriota bacterium | reverse complement strand
TCAGCGCGGTGACCCGCCGATATCAACGACTGTCAGCGCTCATACAAATTGTTGGAGCTGGTACCGACTGGATTCAAGAAGATGGAGTGCCGAATGCGACTCAGGGTCCGGTGCTATCCTCAACACTTATGAAACGAGCGGCTCGCATTGCGCTCGCGGCCCCGGTCGCCTTCATCACCCTGGCCGGTGCGCCCAGCGGGCAGACGCCCTCGTTCGAGGTCGCGTCAGTCAAGGCGAACGCGCCCGGCTTCGATTCGCGCACCCCTCAGCGAGCAAGCTTCACGCCCGATGGGGTAACCTTCGCGAACCAGACGCTCCACACGCTGATTCGGATCGCCTACGGCGTGTGGGACATCAAGGGTGGGCCGGAGTGGATCGGCAGGCCAGGACCACCGTCTGCGGCGGCTGCTCGCTTTGATGTGCACGCCAAGGCTGCCGCGGCAACGACTCGGGATCAACTGCTCCTCATGGTGCGATCGCTGCTTGCTGAGCGCTTCACGCTGCGCGTGCACATGGAACACGACTCTCAGGACGTGTTGGCGCTGGTGGTCGCACGTCGCGACGGCCGGCTCGGTCCCAACCTTCGACGTGCGAGCGCGGACTGTCCCTCGCTCGAAGCCGCAGCAGCGGCGGGTGTTGATCCATGTGGACGCGAGAGCTGGTCCAATGCCCTTGTCACTGGGAGCATGAAGGTCAATGGCATGAGTCTCGATGCCCTGGAACTGCTCCGCCTTGATGCGGGACAGACTATCGTCGACAAGACCGGCCTGAGCGGCGCCTTCGACTGGGAGCTGAGGTGGACGCCCCAGGCGTTCTTGCAGCGCTCGTTCGACCGAGCGCGCTACCCCACGATTGATCCCGAGGGTCCGTCGATCTTCACGGCGCTGCAGGAGCAGCTGGGTCTACGGCTGGTATCGGAGAAGGGGCAGCGCGAGGTGCTCGTGATCGACCACGCCGAACGGCCGTCTCCGGACTAGGTCCGTTCGATCGACACGCCACAATCGGCGGAGTGACGCCATGCGGCATTAAGATGGCGTCACTCACCTCGCAAGACTTAGAGAACGGAGAATAGTATGCGCGTCAGTCGACGGCGTTTCGTTGTTGGAACAGCGATGATCACCGCGTTCTTGTTGCCAGCGGCGGCATTCGCACAAGTCGGATCCTCGCCTACCGACACGCTCCCCAATCCCTATCAGACGATCGAGAACTTCTTCCCACTGCCCGACGGCCGCTCGTACGGCGCCGTCAGCGCCATCGAGATCGACAAGGATGGCAAGTCGCTCTGGGTGGCGGAACGATGCGGCGGCAACAGCGACTGCATGGCGAAGCCGACGGTCAACCCGATTGTCCTGTTCGACTCGACCGGAAAAGTCGTGCGCAGCTTCGGTGCGGGACTGATCGCATCGCCGCACGGGATCTACGTGGATCGCGACGGGAACATCTGGGTCACCGACTACTCTGACAATGCGCCGCGTCCCGCCCGCGGAACTCCACCAGCAGGCGGCGCGGGTGGACGTGGCGCAGGTGGACGAGGAGCAGCAGGCCCGGGAGCGGCCGCGCCGGGCGGCACCGCCGGAGCAGGCGCGGCGCGTGGAACCGGACCGGTCGGTGCGGCCGCTGGCGCCACCATCGGCCAGCAGCTCTTGAAGTTCAGTCCAGACGGCACACTCTTGCTGACACTCGGCAAGAAGGGTGGCGCACGAGATCCCGAGTTCTTCTACCAGCCGAACGACATCGTCGTCTCGCCAAACGGCGACATCTTCGTGGCCGAGGGACATGGCGGGGGCGGGCGCGTGATCAAGTTCGATCGCGACGGCAAGTTCATCAAGCAGTTTGGCAGCGCCGGGACCGGTCCCGGCCAGTTCAACACGCCGCATGCGCTGGCCTTCGACTCGCGCGGACGACTCTTCGTTGCCGACCGGGGGAACAGCCGCATTCAGCTCTTCGATCAGGACGGCAAGTTCCTGGAGGAATGGCGACAGTTTGGCCGTCCGAGCGGCATTTACATCGACCGCAACGACATACTCTACGCGGCCGATTCCGAGTCAGCACCGGGCCGAAATAACGCCACGTGGCATCGCGGCATTCGTGTGGGCAGCGCGCGCGACGGCAAGGTGACGGCGTTCATCCCCGATCCGTGGAAGGGCGACCCGGCCACGCAGCCAGCCACGACGGCGCCAGAGGGCGTGGTCGCCGACGCGGCGGGTAATGTCTATGGCGGCGAAGTGACCGAACAGGGCGTCAAGAAATACTTGAAAAGGTAGTTGCTGGTCGCCATCGAATAAACCGGCACTCGTGGTCCGCTGCTGCAGCAACGAACCACGAGCGACGAGTTACGACGCTTTCTCCAGCGGTAACGGAGGGTTGATGACCGCTGTCGCCGACGGCACCGACGCTTCGGTGGCCACCGGGGGCTCGGACGGACGGTCGTCGCGAGTACCGTTGGATGCGCTTTTGCCCGTCATATCAACGTGGCGATCGCGCTTCCACCGGCTCATGGCCTTGTCGTCCTGACCCAGCACGTTGAGGACCAGCGCATCGAGCGATCGAACGGTTTCGATCCCCTTCTTCACCCGGGCGCGGATCCCGTCTCGCGAGACAGCCGCACCAGAGCGGCCCTCGCTGCGGATGCCGATGTGCCGTTCGAAACTGGCCACCGACTGCTGCAGGTCGTCCAGGAACGTGGGCGACAGTCCGCACCGGATCAGCGAATCCTTCACCGGTGCGGCTTCCTGCAGAAAGAGGCGTCCGCCCTGAAGCACCGCGAAATCGCCCTTGCGCTCCGGCAAGGGAAATCTTTCGTCGGCGCCTGGCGTAGCCGTGGCGAGCACCCGTGCCGAACGGGCGATCGCTGCGATGTGCCCCATCAACACCTGTCGAGCGGCCTCCTTGCTGCCGCTGCTCACCCGTTTGGCGGTGAGCTTGGTGTTGAGCAACCCATCGACTTCTGCCACCACGGCCGTGACCGCCGCGAAGGCCTTGCTTCCCTCCGACCCTTCCGGAAACTTCTCTTTGTAGACGTTCCCGAAGTCACGCACACACACGAACATTGCTACTTGACGAATCTGACGCTTGGTCATCTCTGACCTCCTTTGATTGCCGCCCGCGGAATTGCGAGCGGCGAGATGGATAGTCGCAGGGAGGGGCGGGCCGAGTCTTCACAGCCATCTCACAAGTTCTCAATCGTGAGGCGAGGGTGCGAGCCCTACTGGCAAGGGGTGCGAGCGGTCCTGGGGAGGAGGGCGAGCACTCCTGGAGGGGGGTGCCACACTCCTTGTCAGAAACGCCGGTGTCTTTGGCGACCGCGCGAGCTGTTTTCTCCGCGGGTGAGCCACCTTCACGCCGGGGGCGCGCATGGTCTTGTCCGCGGGTGCGCTCCACCTTCGACACGGGCGCAGCAGTCCAAGGCGCCCCTGCGAGCGTTCTCAGCCAAGGGTGGGAGCGGCCCTGGAACCCGTGACGCACCTTCTAGAGACAGGTGTGAGTACTTCTGGCGAGGGGTGTACCTGATCGCGCCGCTGAAACCCGCTGATACGCAAGCACTTACTCGTCGATCTCGCACCCCTTGCCGGCGTCGGTGCTTTCACAACTTATTTCGCGACACCTCTTGCTGGTGAGGCATTCACCTCTAACATCGCACTGACCGCCGCTGGAACGACAGCGGCACCCCTCGATGGCCACTGGCGATCTTCTTTCGTTCGGCCCGTATCTGCTCGACACCGGAGCGCGACGCCTCACCCGCGATGGCGAACACGTGCGGATTGGATCGCGCCATATCCAGCTGCTCTGTTATCTGGTGGAGCGCGCCGGCGAGCTGGTGGCGAAGGAGACGCTGATCCAGGCAATCTGGAGCGATGTGGCGGTCACCACCGCCAGCCTCGACCAGGCGGTCTACCTGCTGCGGCGGGCGTTGCCGATGCCGTCGGGCGACGAATGCATTGAAACCCACCCGCGGCGCGGCATCCGGTTCAGCGCGCCGGTAGTGAGGAAGGCGCGACGCGACAGCGACGATTCGCTCGCCGCTATTCTCAGTGCCCACCTCGCCTGGACTGAAGGACGGGCCGCGCTCGAGAGGTTCGAGGCCGGTGCCGTCGGCTGTGCGCGCGCGGCCTTCGAGCGGGCGGTGGCGCACATACCGGAGCC
>CADEEX010000416.1 GCA_902826465.1 uncultured Acidobacteriota bacterium | reverse complement strand
CGACATCACCGACGCCAGACTCGATACCGCGGCGCGCGAACTGATCGAGCGCAAACTGATCACCCAACGCATGCTCGAGGGCGGCATCTTCAGTGTGAACGTCCGCCATATCTCCGGCAGCGAAACGGCGCTGCAGCATGGCCGGATCACCGAAGTCTGGGTCGTCCGCGAGGGCTCCGGCATTGTCGCCACTGGCGGCACGCTGGTGAATCGTCGGGCCGGAAGCGCCGCTGGAGAATTCACCGGCAGCGCCATTCAAGGCGGCGTCGAGCGCGAGATCAAGGAAGGCGATCTGGTGTATATCCCGCCCGGCGTCCCGCACGGGATCAAGGAATCGAAAGGGATCACGTATCTGAATATCCGATTCGAGCTCCGCGACCCAAACTAGGTCGCAGACCTCACGCGCGCAACGCCTGATCCAGATCGGCGATGAGATCGTCAGGATGCTCGAGGCCGACGGACACGCGGAGCAGCCCCTCCGGCGCACGGCTCTTCTCACCCTCGACAGACGTCCGATGCTCAATCAGGCTCTCGGGCCCACCGAGACTCGTGGCGCGCGTGAACACATGCAGGCGATTGGCCACCGAGAACGCACCGGCGCGACCGCCTGGCACGACGAACGACAACATGCCACCGCCCGCCTGCATCTGGCCGCTGGCAATCGCGTGTCCGGGATCGCCTGACAATCCCGGGTAGTGCACGCGCTCGACGCTCGAGCGACCGGCAAGAAACGTGGCCACAGCCAGCGCGTTCTCGCAGTGGGCGCGCATGCGCCACGGCAGGGTGCGGACTCCGCGCAACACCAGCCAGCAGTCGAATGGCGACGGTACCGCCCCACCGCTCGCCTGGATTGAGCGCAGCTTGTCCGCGAGTGGGCCCGCCTGACCGATGACCACCACGCCGCCCATGGCATCTGAGTGGCCGGACAGGTACTTGGTGGTCGAATGCACCACGAGGTCAGCCCCCAGGCTCAGCGGCCGCTGCAGGAACGGCGTGGCCCAGGTGTTGTCGCACGCCATCAGCACGCTGGCCTCTTTCGCAATGGACGAGACGCCGCGCAGGTCGGTAATGGAAATCGTCGGATTGGACGGCGTCTCCACCCAGATCAGCCGCGTCGTCGGCGTCAGCGCCGCGCGAACAGCCGCCAGGTCGCGCATGTCGACGACTGACACCTTCAGCCCCCACGGCACAAAGTGATCGTGCAGGAGCTTCGAGGTGCCGAAGTAGGCGTCGGCTGGAATGATGACGTGGTCGCCGGGCGCGAGCGCCTGAAACACCGCCTGCGTTGCGGCCATGCCAGACGCAAACGCCACGGCTGACGCACCGCCTTCAAGGGCCGCGAGGGCCGACTCGAGCGCTCGCCGATTCGGGTTGTCGTTGCGGATGTAGGCGAAGCCTGACGGAAACGAGCCGTCTTCCGCACGCTCGAACGTCGTCGACAGGTGAATCGGCGACGACACGGCACCGGTGAGGCGGTCGGCCTCTGCCGCCGCATGGACCGCAAGGGTTTCAAATCGCACGAGGAGCACTCCTGAAGGGTTGCTAACGGCATGATACCCCTCCGCGTCCGTCCGGCTCTAAGGTGATCTCCGCAGCGCCAGCGACGATCGGGCGCTCTTGCTCCGGGTCGCGTCGCCGGGAACGCTCGCTCCGCTCGTACGCTTCGTTGCGCGATTGACTACCAGCCCAGCGCCCAGCCACTCCGTGCCGGTATCCGAACGCAATTCGTTCAGAACACGACTCGAAGAGCGACCAGGCCGCGCGGCCACCGCAGCGCTCTCGTAGTTTGGTGCGATGTGCAGGCGGTACTGCGCGACGATCGCAAGTTGCGACGTGACGGCCTCCGCCACGTCTGCACCTAGAGCGAACGCGGCCATGCCGAGGCGGGTTGCGTGGTTCGCGTCGCCAAGACGCTCGGTGGCTCCGTTTGGCTTCGTCACCACGGTTTCAGCGGCGTAAACACTCTCACCGGATTGACGCGCCCGACGAACCCGCCGGTCATGGACGCAAGGCAGCTGATAAGGCGCTGCTGGTTCGAAGGTTCAGGGTTCAAGGGTTCAGGGTTCACGGCGGGACAGTGGCGACCGGGCACTCGCCGCGACTTGAGCCACACCGTTCACCGGGCATGGAACACGATGCGTCGCGATTCCTGCGATTGACCCACGTCCGCGCGATCCGTGGCCGCCGAATCACCCCTGTCGCGGCTTGCGTGAAGACAACCGGCGCTGAAGTCAGTCCGTAGTCAATCGCCTATCGGAGTGCATGAGCGACGCGAGTGGTCCCGGTGGAGCGATCCAGGAGCAAGAGTGTCCGATCGTCACGGTGCCGCCTCACCTTGCGTGATACCCTTCCCCGTCTTTTCAGAGAGGTTCTCATGATGCGCCGCTACGTGTGCTTTGCCGTCCTCACCCTGCTCGCCGCGTTTTTGGCCCCGTCAACCGCTGACGCGCAGGTCACGTCTCCCGCAGGCTGGGCCGCGGCGGCGCCCAATAACTACCGCGTCGTCCCGAACGTGACCTACCACGTCGCCGGTGGCCAGGAGTTGAAGCTCGACGTCTACGCGAGGCGCGACGTCACCACGCCGCAACCGACGGTGTTCTTCATGCACGGCGGATTCTGGGCGGCCGGTTCCAAGGAAGCCTCGCTTCTCTCCATCGTCCCGTGGCTCGAGATGGGCTGGAACGTCGTCAACGTCGAATACCGCCTGGCGCGCGTGGCGCAGGCACCGGCGGCCGTCGAAGACTGCATGTGCGCGCTCCGCTTCATGACCGCGCCGGCACAAGTGCAGGCCTACAACATCGACGTCACCCGCATCGTCACCACCGGTGAATCAGCTGGCGGACACCTGGCGCTGACGACGGCGATGATTCCGGAAGACGCGCGGCTCGATCGTGAGTGCGCTGGGGCGGCGCTCCCAAAGGTGGCCGCGGTCGTCAATTGGTACGGCGTCACCGATGTTGCCGACGTCGTCGATGGCCCACACAAGGCCAATTCGGCCGCGCAGTGGATGGGCAGCCGCACCGACTGGCGCGAGGTGTCTGCGCGCTTGTCGCCGCTGACCTACGTGCGCGCGGGTGGTCCTCCGGTCCTCACCGTCCAGGGTGATGCCGACACCACGGTGCCCTACGAACACGGCGTTCGCCTCCATGCCGCGCTCACCAAGGTCGGCGTCGCCAATCAGCTGCTGACCATTCCTGGCGGTCGCCACGGCGGTTTCACGACCGCGCAGCGTATCAACGCGTTCGAGACCATCCGCGCTTTCCTGAAGAAGAACGGAGTGCTCTAGATTCTGGATGCTCGATTCTGGATTCTTGACGCGAGGTTCTGGGTTCGGACTCGAAACTGGTGGCGAGCGCGCGGCACGCGCGGCGGACGCGAACATTCGCGAGCGGCGTGTGCGAGCGACAGACGGGAAACGTCACCGGAGCCGCCGGGATCCTCGCGGGGTGACGAAGTCGACGACGTTCTGATCGACGGAGTGGGGCCCCGCGGATACCGCCGACGCGCCGGCGCAGGTGAGGTTTTCCACGCCGTCTCGCGATTCGCGGAGCCGTGCGTGTCGCGCGCACGGCGCTCACCGACGACTGGAGGCTCGAGTCTGGCCACTCGGTCCGACGGCGCGGCGCCGATCGGGCACTCGCCGCGACTTGAGCGTCACCGTTCACCGACTACGGAACACGATGGAGCGCGGGCTCGGTCCGCGGCGCGGCACGTGGGTCGGGGCGACGACACCGTGAGAGCGCGTCGACCCAAGGGGCCGGAAGTCGATCGGCACGATTCCCGGCGACGACTTCCACGACCGCGATCCGTGACGTAGAACGAAGCTGTGGCGGTGCTGACGGGGGCAACCAGCGATCGAGTCACCCGATAGTCGTCCGCGATATCGCCAGTGCACGAGTGCCGAGCGACTTCCCGGCGCGCGACCCGGTTCGACGCCACGACCCACGTGGCGAGCCGCGGCGGAGCGGGTTTCCCGGTGGCGGCGGGCGCGCGGCACGCGCGGCGGAAGCGAACATTCGCGAGCGGCGTGTGCGAGCGACAGACGGGAAACGTCACCGGAGCCGCCGGGATCCTCGCGGGGTGACGAAGTCGACGACGTTCTGATCGACGGAGTGGGGCCCCGCGGATACCGCCGACGCGCCGGCGCAGGTGAGGTTTCC
>CADEEX010000415.1 GCA_902826465.1 uncultured Acidobacteriota bacterium | reverse complement strand
CTCGAACCGATACCAGATCCTGTCGTCGTACAGCTACCTCGATGCGACAGGCAACACGATCTCGGACGGCAATGCCGACTTCGTCGGGGACGTGCTGTGGCTCGATCCTCGCGCACCGAACATGAACGGCGTGCTTCCGGGTACGATCAAGCACAACTTCAAAGCCGCGGGTTCGTACACCACGGTCTTCGGTCTCGAGCTGGGGGCGACCTACCGCTGGAACTCTGGCGCGATCGTCAACAAGACGCAATTCGCATCGAGCCGCCGCCTGCCGATTCAGGGACCGGCCTTCGATTTCAATGGCACAGTCGACAATTGGGTGCCGGAGAACACGATTGGTGCGGTCCAGAACCCGAGCTGGGGACAGATGGATACCCGCATCCAGTACGTCCGCCGCATGGGCCGGGCGACTGGCGAGGCGTTCCTTGACATCTTCAACATCACCAACAACCAGGGCGCAGTTCGCATTCAGGATCTGGTCGCCGGCACCGGCGGCGTTGCCTTCGAGCAACCGTTCCAGTGGCTGAACCCGCGCAACGCGTTCATCGGGTTCCGCGTCCGCTTCTAACAAGCCGCGGATAGTTCAGTCGGTCAAGAACGGGTGGAAGGCCTTCGGGTCTTCCACCCGTTCTTCTTTTTCAGGCGATTGGCCTGACCTTGAGTGTTGAGCTCCGACGGCGAGCTCGAAATGGTCGTACTGACGCGGGAGCCTGTCAGTGTTGGGTCAGTGAGGCTGCTTCGTCGGTCCGGCCAGTCGTCTTGTACACCGCAGTCAGACCGGTGAGTGCCCGTGGGTTCAGCGGGGCGGTCTTCAGCTGTTCGAGGAACAGGTACTCGGCTTCCGACAGACGTCCGGCGCGAAGCAGGCTCTCGGCGGCGTACAGACGAAGGTCGCCGAGCGGCGCGCCTTTGTTCGCGTCGAGAGTCGCAAGGGCGCTCTCGAACGACGCAAGCGCGTCGGTGTACCGGCGCTGATCGAGCGCAATCCGACCGTTCACGTACGCGACGACCGGACGGTTCGCGTCGATGGCTTCGGCCAGGGCCGCCTCGCGGCGAGCCGCGTCGTAGCTGCGGCGCCCAAGTGCCACGCGCGCCAGCAGCTCGTGCGCGCCAGCCTTGACGCCAGCGTCGATCTTTTCATCGTCCAAGAGCCGCTGTGCCAACCCTGTGGCCTCGTCGAACTTACGAATCCGCAGGAGCGCATTCGAGGCGCCCAGGACACCGTCGGTACTCAAAGGCGCCAGCACCATCACACGCCGAAACGCGTCTGCAGCCAGGTCGTGCTTTTCCGCCCGCCCCGCGGCGGACGCGAATTGCCGCCATGCGTCTGCGGAATCGGGCTGCAGCCCCGTGAGTGCGCGAAACGTCTCGAGCGCGCCGTCCATGTCGCCCGTCTCCAGCAGCCGCACGGCGCGTCGGTACTCTTCAACGACGGCGACGTTCATGACGCCTGATGTCGGCGATTGCACAACCGCGTCGTCGGCAACAAGGCTTCCCACATAACCCAATTGTTCGAGTCGGACCCGATCGTCATCCGACAGACTCTGTGGTGTCGCAATCCGGGCGATGCGGTCATCCTGTGCGAGTTCTGCCAGTGAGCTCTGGAACTTCGCCGCGATCTCGGGCCGAGCGGCTGCGAGGTCTTGCCGGCTCGAGGGGTCTGTCTCGGTGTCATACAGCTCGGTCGTGGCGCCCTCGATGTAGCGGTAGCGTCCGTCTGTGAGGCTGACCAGTCCGTGCCATCCGAAGTGAACGCGCCCGAACATAGACTCGGCGTAGACAACGCGTTCGCCCAGGTTGGCATCGTCGTCGAACAGCGGTGTGAGCGAGCGGCCGCGCAAGCTCGCCGGCACCGGAGCTTTCGCCAGATCGAGCACCGTCGGTACGATATCGATGTGCTGCACGGGTGTGCGGACACGCCGACCACGTTCTCCGCGTGCGGCCTGCTTGATCACCAAGGGGACGCGCAGCACGTCGTCATACACCAGCAGGCCGTGCGTCTCTTCGCCATGCTCGCCGAGACCCTGGCCATGATCCGACACCAGGATGATGGTCGACTGGTCGTAGAGTTGATGCGATTTGAGGTACTTCACCAGGCGGGCGACGATGTCGTCGGCGCGAGAGATGCGCGCATCGTAGGTGATTGCCGATACACCTGGCGCCGGTGCGTCATTTGCCGGTTCGGCGAGGTGGAGAAACAGGAAGACGCGTTCGGTGCCCGCGCTATCGAACCACCGCTCGGCGATGACCTCCGCCGCAGCGCCGTCGCGGACCAGCGGCGGTTCCGTGTCTGGTGTCGTTGCGGTCGCCGCATCGAAGAGCGTGAACCCCTGGCCGATACCGGTCTCTTTCCGAAGGTTGAAGGACGAGACGATTCCCGCAGTGGCATAGCCGCGATCCGCCAGCATCTCTGCCAGCATCCGCTCGTCTTCGGCAACCTTGAATCCGGCGCCGTCGCGGACACCCGTTTCGAACGGCAATCGCCCACTGAGTAGGGATGCGTGCGCCGGCAGCGTCTGGGGCACGTGCGAGTACGCGCGCTCGAACACAATACCGTCCTTCGCGAGTGCATCAATAGCCGGCGTATGTCCGGCCGCATATCCGTAGGCTGGTAACCGGTCGGCCCGCAGCGCATCGATCGACAGCAGAATAATTGGCCCGCCGACGGGCGCCGACGCACGCGCATAGCGCCAGCCACTGACGGCGGCGAGGCACGTGCCCAGAGCGACGAGGACCAGAATGAACGTGTAACGGAGTGGACGCGACAACTACTTCTTCAGCGACTCGAGCGAAGCCTTCGCGAGTGCCGCCTCAGGCGAGACTGGATCGACCGCGATCACCCTGGCCATGAGCCGCGCGGCGCCTTCCGTGTCTCCACTCTTCAATGCGCAGAGCCCGAGCTTGTAGATCGGCTTTCCCCAGAACGGGTCGGCCTCGGCGGCCTTCTGATACCAGCGCGCGGCTGCCGGCGTGTCGTTGTCCGTGAACTTCAGGTCGGCCAGGGAAAACAGTACCTCGCGTCGTGCGCCCGTCGATTCGGCGGCCCTGGCCAGGCCATCTTCCGCGGCGCGGCGGTCGCCACGCTCGAGGTGTGTGTCAGCAATCCCGACGTGCGCCTTGGCGTTATCTGGCTCGGCCTTGAGCAGTTCGCCGTAGGCGAGGATCGCGTTGTCGAAGTCTTTCTTGTTGCGGTACGCCGCCGCGATCTGGAGGTTGACGACCACGAGGGCCGGCGAGCGTTCGAGGAGATTTCTGTAGGAGCTGATGGCCTCATCCCAGCGCTGTCCCGCCAGGGCTTTGTCAGCCGTGTCCAGCTCCTGCTGGAGCTCTCTGTTGGTGATACCGCCAAGCGGACCAAAATTGGCGACGCCAGTCTTCTTGAGGATGAACGTAATGGGCGGGTTCGGCGCGCCCATACGGATGGCCATTGAGCCACCATCAACCGCGAAACCCGGCGACTGCGCGATGAAGCGCCACTGCCCGGCGCGCAGGCCGATCATGGTGAAGCGCCCCTTGTCGTCCGTGGTCGCCGTGAAGTTCTGCCCGATGTTCGGGTTTTCGGCGGTGACGGTGGCGCCTTTCAAGGGCTGCCCATCTTCGCTCTTCACGATGCCACCGACGCGACCGATCTGGGCGTCGCTGCGATCTGCGGTAATGAGGATGAACAGCGCGCCCAGCAGGACGCGAACGGCGGAGCGACAGAAGGCCATCGTCTACAACTCCGTGATCGGCTCGAAGATGGGCCAGTATATACCGACGTGCCTCGGTGTCGCCGCAAGGAGGCGACGTCGCCGCGTGCGGGCTAGAGCCCGGAGTGGTCGACGATCATGGCCACCCAGAGCAGTGGCAAATATGTAATCGACCCGAAGAAGAGCGCCCGCGCCGACGAATCGCTGCGCAGGACGGCAAAGCGGGCCGCGAGCGCCAGGAGCGCGAAACCCAGCGCCAGCGAGACCCAGAAGTAGAGCCAGCCTCCAACGCCGAGGTAGGCAGGAAGCAGACTCATCGGGATCAGGGCGATCGAATACAGCAACGCCTGCTGCCCGGTGCGGCGTCCGTCAGCCTCGATGACGGGCAGCATCGGGAATCCGGCGCTCCGATAGTCGTCGCGATACATCCAGGCGATGGCCATGAAGTGCGGAATCTGCCAGAGAAACACGATGCCGAAC
>CADEEX010000414.1 GCA_902826465.1 uncultured Acidobacteriota bacterium | reverse complement strand
CGTTGGACGACGCCTGGTGATCGACGCGCAGCCCGTGGAGATCGTCGGCGTCATGCCGGCGGCCTTCGAGTTTCCCTTCAAAGGGATGCTCGCGCCAAGCGGATTCGCGACCGCCAATGCCGCCGATGTCTGGCAGGTGCTGAACGACACGGCTGCCAGCTCGCGACTCGTTGATGCCCGTCGTCAACCGGTGCGCGGGCAGCACTTTCTGTCGGTGGTGGCGCGGATGGCGCCAGGCGTCGCCATACCGCAGGTGTCGGCTGAGGCGATCGCAATCGCCGGCCAACTCGAACGTGAGTTCCCCAACGAGAACCGCGGCCTGACCGCAACCGTCCGCGGCGTGCACGAACAGGCGATCGGCACCGCTCGCGCTCCGTTGCAGCTGCTGCTCGGTGGGGTCGCGGTGGTGCTGCTCATCGCCTGCGGGAATGTCGGCAATCTGCTCTTCGCCCGTTCAATTGCCCGGCAGCGCGAGTTTGCCGTGCGCGGCGCGATGGGGGCACACGGCCGTCGCCTGTTCCAGCAGTTGCTCGTCGAGAGCCTGTGTCTCGCCGCCATCAGCGGAGTGATTGGCGCGGCGGTCGCGGCGGTGTCGGTCGTGGGGCTAACGGCCCTCGCGCCTGCCGAACTTCCGCGGCTCGGACAGATCACCGCGACCAGGAGCGTGTTGTGGTTCTCCGTGGGCGTGTCGCTCCTCTGCGGCGTTGCGACCGGCCTCATTCCAGCGCTGCTCGCCGTGCGTGCCAATCTCTACGAGGCTTTGAAGGACGGCGGGCGCGGCGGCAGCGCCGGCAACGGACGTGTGCGCCTGCGCGCGGCGATTGTCGTCGGTGAGATTGCACTGGCGGCAGTACTGACGCTCGGTGCCGGTGTCCTGGTCCGCAGCTTCGTCGCCGTACTCCGCGTCGATCCAGGCTTCCGATCGGACGGTCTGCTGACTGTGCAAGTGACGATTCCTTCGCGCGTCACGACGCCTGACGCTCGCCTCCAGCTGTATCGGGAGTTGTTCTCGCGTCTCGAAGCCGTGCCCGGCGTCGTCAGCGTCGGTGGGACGACGCGCCTGCCGCTCGGCAGTGGCGGCTCGACGACGCGCGTGACGCTGTCCGGACAGTCGGAGGCCGCCACCGGTCGCGCCGAAGTGGAATTCAGGCGGGCACTTCACAACTATTTTCCGGCGATGGGAATTCCCGTCGTACGCGGACGGGCCTTTGCCGACGGCGATGGGTTACCCGGCGCGGAACCGGTAGTCGTCGTCAACGAGGCCATGGCGCGGCGTTTCTGGCCTGGTGGTGATGCCACCGAGCAGCGGGTCAGGATGGGGGGCGATCCAGCCTCTCCCTGGTCGCGCATCGTCGGCGTCGTCGGCGACGTGCACCACCTCGGTCTCGATCAGCCGGCCGCCCCCGAGCTGTATATCTCGTACCTGCAGAACCCACCGGTGGCACCGTTTATCGCCATCAGGACCAGTAGCGACTCGGCGAATGTCGGTGCGCAAGTCCGGCAGACCCTGCGAGCGCTGGACCCGGAACTCGCCATATACGACATGCGGACGATGCGAGACGTACGGGCCGCCTCGGTGGCCGGGCGCGCCTTCGTCGTGACGCTCGGCGTGCTGTTCGGGGTGGTGGCGGTGGTGCTGGCCGCGGTCGGTGTCTACGGCGTCATGTCGCTCACGGTGCAGGAGCGCGCGCAGGAGGTTGGCATCCGGCGCGCGCTGGGCGCGCAGCCGGTTGAGATTGTCATGCTGATCACGGCGCAGGCCGCTCGAATCGGGCTACTCGGCATCGCGAGCGGCATGGTGCTGTTCGCGCTCATTTCGCCGACGTTGCGTGCGCAGTTGTATCGGGTGCAGCCGCTCGATCCGGTCACCCTGGCTGCGGTGCCAATCCTGCTGTTCTCTGTGGCGCTGGCCGGGAGCGTGGCACCCATGATCGCCGCACTCCGAGTGGATCCCATGACCGCGCTGCGCCAGGATTAGCCGACGAAGGCGCCGCTCGGCCCGCGGATAGAATCTCTCTGCATGGATCCGGCGACGTCAACTCCGACATTCCGGCCCAGTCGACTGGTGCGATGGGCCCTGTTCTTCCCGGCCGCCATCCTGTCGTGGGTGCTCTGGCAACTGCTGCTGGCTCGCGTCTTCTACGGCGGCGTTCTCCGCGGCGGCCTGACGTGGGTTGAGGGCACGGCGGAAGCCGTGTTCGTGCTTGTCGCCGCGTTCGTCGCGCCCGCGCGCAAGCGCGCCGTCGCGGCGGTCGCACTCGGATTCTTCGTGTGCCGGGATCTTGCGACCATCGCGTTCGCACCGCAGGCAGGAACGATGTCTGATGCCGCCGTGGCGATCGCGTTGGCACTTGTGGGAACGGCCGTGGTCTGGTGGGCGACCCGCAGCAGCGGTGCGGCCTAGCGCGGTGGCCGCCCTACTGCACGACGAAGCCTGACGTCTCCGGCATCTCGTCGACATCGCTCATTGTGACCTCGTCCACGCGCGCGCCCGGCGGCCCGGTGCGCACGTCGCGCTCGAACCACTGCAGGGCCGTGTCGCTGCCGCTGGCGTGGATCGCCACGTGCCCCTCAGCCAGGTTCTTGACCCACCCGGCGACGCCGTGCCGTTGGGCCGACCGCTGGGTGAACCAGCGGAAGCCGACCCCCTGTACGCGTCCTCGCACGACGAAATGTTTTGCTGGCATGATCTGGCGACCACGAGATAGTACCGCGCTTGCGCCGATGTGGCACGACTGTAGGCCGCATACCGACAGACACGAGCAAAACCGACGAGCTAGGATGTCCGTCGGCTCTTATGTCTTCTCTCCGCTCGTTCGCGGCGGCCATGCTTGCCGTCACGCTCCTGACCTCGGCCTGCGACGACAAGACGCCGTCGGCTCCACTCACTCCCGATCCTCCCGCGCCTGCTCCAGCCACAGTGTCAACCGGTGTGCTCCGGCGGTCGCTACCAGGAGCCGCGGGGCTGGCCACTGTGACGGCCTTCGTGTTCACTGCTGAAGGGTTCGCGAGTTCAGACGGGGGAGCGCTGACCTATCAGTGGGATTTCGGCGATGGTCAGGCCACGGCTGGCGGTGCGGCCGTGTCACACGTCTACGGCGGCGCCGGGCTCTTTGATGTCCGGGTCGTTGCGTCGAACGCGGCCGGGCGCACGGCCGAGGCCAACGCTCCGGCGGTGCGGGTGACCACAGTGACGGGGCATTGGACGGCGCGGCTGGCGATCGCCTCGGGCATCGTCTCGTTCGATATGACGCAGGTGGGGCCAGAGATCCAGGGCATTTCTGACTACTACGGACCTGGGCGGTCAGTGCTCACCGGTCGGTTGAGCAGCCCTGCGCATCTCGACCTGACGCTGACGGTGCCCCCAGGGCTTGGTGGCGTGAGCAACCCTTTCAGCTTTCCGTTCTCGCTGGACGCAAACGCCACGGTGAATTCGCTGTCGGGCACACTCACCGGTCCGTACTTCTGTCCCTGCCCGACGACGATCACCCGCCAGTAGCGGCGAAGTATCGCGCTCCCTCGGATGGCGGGAACGACGAGAGCCGCCACTCGGGCGGCCCTCGTTCTGGCTGGAGACGGCTCCGAATCGCGCTAACGCCCGATGGTCAGATCGTTGCGGACGCGGTAGCCCACCGCCTTGGCGGTCGCGATGTCTTCGGCGATCGTCTTCTGCGCCGCGGTCGGGACCTTGCCCTTCAGCGTGACCGTCTTCGTGTCGTGGTTGGTGTCGACGTTGATGTCGCTGGCGTCGACGCGTGAATCGGCTGTGAGCGCGAGCTTGACGTCCATCGTTTCGATGGCCGCCCCCGTCGCCGACGCCGCTTCGCGTCCGGCAGTCGCGGTGGCCTCTCCCGCGCGTTGAATCGCATCACCCGCATCTCGTCCGGCTTCTCTGGCCGCATCTGAAGTCCGCTCACCCGCCCTCTCGACCGCATTGCCGGCGTCGCGCGCGGCGTCCGACGTTCTGTCTTCCGTGGTGTTGCTGCAGGCCACCGTCGCGATGGCGATCATCGCGGCGCCACACCAACTCGTCAGCCTCATTCGATTCATGCACCCCTCCTTGTTCGCGCGTCTCACGTCGGCGCGTACACCAGCTCAGAGCAATCGAAGTGCCGTGTATGGCAGACGAGGTGCTGCGGCGTCGCCTCTGAGAGGCTCCACCCCGATGTGCCACCGTGGC
>CADEEX010000413.1:1408-4184 GCA_902826465.1 uncultured Acidobacteriota bacterium | reverse complement strand
CCGTGCGGGTCTGTTCGGCGGCAGCCCGCGCCTCGGGTTCGGGCGCCTGCACCTGCGACGTTGCGCCAGCGGCATCGCTTTCGGCCTGCACGGCGTCGATGCTGGCGAGGACCTGGCCGGCAGTGACGCGGTCGCCCTCCTTCACCGGCAGACTCATGATTTTGCCCATCGCACTCGAGCCGATGTCGGCGTAGCGCGAGGCGACGATCTCGCCTGAGGCTGTCACGGTCGAGACGAAGCGCGGCTGCCGCGTCACCGCCTCGACATCGACGGCCACGCCGGCAGGACCGCGTCGGCTCACCGCCAGCCAGGCCACGGCCACGACCACAAGGGTGATAGCGACGATCCAGCGAGTTCGGGTCATGGGGCGATGGGTGCGCCTGGGGTAGACAAAGCGACTGATTATGTCTGATCGGTCGTCGTGTCGAGTGGACCGTCTCCCTCGACCCCGATCGAGGAAGACGGTCAGTGGCGGCTACAGGCCCTTCGGCAACATCACCGTATCGATGACGTGGATGACGCCGTTGCTGGCGACGATGTCGGTCTTCACGACCTTGGCCTTGTCGATCATCACGCCGCCGGCGCTGGCGGAGATGGTCAGCGTGTCGCCGCTGACCGCCTTGGCCGACGGCAGCTTCGCGGCCTGCGCGGCCATGACCTTGCCGGCGACCACGTGATACGTGAGCACGCGCTGCAGCTTGGCCTTGTTCTCTGGCTTGAGGAGGCCCTCGACCGTACCGGCCGGCAGCTTGGCGAATGCCTCGTCGGTCGGTGCGAACACGGTGAACGGCCCGGCGCCCTTCAACGTGCCGATCAGGTCGGCCGCTTCGAGGGCCTTTGCGAGCGTCTTGAACGACCCGGCCGCGACGGCCGTGTCGACGATGTCGGCCGTCTGGGCCTGCAGCGGATTCGAGATAGTCAGCATGACGGCGGTGAAGGTCCCGAGCGCGAACGATTTCAACATGGTGAGCTCCAATGCGTGTCCTGGGTGATTGATAACAACGATGCGATGAATTGACTGTAGTGCAATATGATTTGCACATCACTCAAATCTGTCCCTTTGGCAAAAGTCGTTTGCGTGAGGCGCACAACCGCGTCGCAGAATTTCTTCACACGAAAGATCGGAGCATTCGATGCTGTCAGCGACTCTGCAGCAGGGGCTCGACGAGTACGGAATCGGCGCCAAGATCCGCGCCCTTCGGCTCAAGAAGAAGATGGGGCTCGTCGAACTCGGCACCCACACCGGACTGTCACCGGCCATGCTGTCGAAGATTGAGCGCGGCCGACTGTTCCCGACGCTGCCGACGCTGCTGCGCATCGCGCTGGTCTTCAGCGTCAGCCTCGAGTTCTTCTTCGGCCGTTCGCTCGACAAGCCGCTGGTGGCGGTGGTGCGAAAGCGCGATCGCGTGCGGCTGCCTGATCGTCCTGGCGTCCGCGACATCGCCTTCACGTTCGAGTCGCTCGACTATCCGGTGACCGAGCGCCGCTTCAACTCGTATTACGCTGAGTTCACCGCGAAGGAGCCGACGCGCCCGCATGCGCATCCGGGAGTCGAGTTCATTTACGCACTCCACGGAACGCTGGCCGTCCACGTGGGTGACGACGCGCACGTGCTGCAGCAGGGCGATTCGATGTATTTCGATTCGAGCGCGCCACACGCCTATCAGAAGAGGGCCGGTCGCACGTGCAGCGCCATCGTGGTCACGGCGCCGTGAGGTCAGGTGAGACCGCGATGACACTCCTCGGGCGTGACGGCGGCGATACGTCGTAGACTCCTCCGGCATGCCCGGCCTGCTCTCCCGAGATCGCATCGTCGCCGCGCCGGAGTTCAACCGCTGGCTGGTGCCGCCCGCGGCACTCGCCATCCACCTGTCCATCGGCATGGCCTACGGCTTCAGCGTGTTCTGGCTCCCTCTCAGTCGCGCGATTGGCATCACGCAGTCGGCACCGGACGACTGGAAGGTGAGCACGCTCGGATGGATGTACACGCTGTTCTTCGTGATGCTCGGATCGTCGGCGGCGATCTTCGGCCCGTGGGTCGAGCGCGAAGGGCCGAGGAAGGCGGGCGTCGTCGCGGCAGGGTGCTGGGGCGGAGGGTTCCTGATCGCGGCAGCCGGCGTCGCCTTCCATCAGGTGTGGCTCCTCTGGCTGGGAGCCGGCGTCATTGGTGGCTGCGGCCTCGGCCTTGGCTACATCTCGCCGGTGTCGACGTTGATGAAGTGGTTTCCCGATCGTCGCGGCATGGCGACGGGCCTCGCCATCATGGGCTTTGGCGGCGGCGCGATGATCGGCACGCCGCTGGCCGACTCACTCATGCGGTACTTCGCGACGCCGACGTCGGTGGGCGTGTGGCAGACGTTCGTGGTGATGGGGCTGCTGTACGCGGCGGCGATGCTGGCCGGCGCGTTCGGGTATCGGCTGCCACCGCCAGACTGGACACCCGCAGGCTGGACGCCGCCGGTTGAGCCCTCGGCAGATGGCAGCGCACTGTCCGTCCCGGTGCACGTGGCGTGGACGACGCGGCAGTTCTGGCTGCTGTGGACGGTGCTGTGCCTGAACGTAAGTGCCGGCATCGGCATTCTGGGCATGGCGTCGCCGATGATTCAGGAGGTCTTCAAGGGGCGCGTCAGCCCGTCAGCGGCGGCTGGGTTCGCTGGACTCCTCAGCCTGTTCAACATTGGCGGCCGCATCTTCTGGGCGTCGCTGTCCGATCGCCTTGGCCGTCGCGTCACCTATGCGGTCTTCTTCGCGCTCGGCATGCTGCTCTACGCGGCGG
>CADEEX010000413.1:0-1398 GCA_902826465.1 uncultured Acidobacteriota bacterium | reverse complement strand
TTTCCTGTTCGTGGCGATCTTCTGCGTCGTCCTGACGATGTATGGCGGCGGGTTCGCGACGATTCCGGCGTATCTGGCCGATCTCTTCGGCGTGCAGCACGTGAGTGCCATTCATGGCCGCCTGCTCACCGCGTGGGCGACGGCGGGAATTCTCGGACCGGTGCTGGTGAACTACATCCGCGAATATCAGATCGGACGTGGCGTCGCGCCGTCGGACGCGTATTCGTTCACCATGTATGTGCTGGTCGCACTGTTGGCCGTTGGCTTCCTCTGCAATCTCGCGGTGACGCCGGTATCGCGTGACCTGTTCACGCTGAGTGCGCGTGGGGCCCGTCCTCACACTGAGGCAGCGATCGCGAGTCCGCGGCACGGGCCCATCCGCCCCGCACACTGGAGCCTCGTCGTTGTTGCGTGGTTGCTGGCGGGTGTGCCGCTGGCGTGGGGTGTGCTCAGAACACTCACGTTGGCCCGCCAGATGTTCCGGTAGCGTCGCCAGGATTCGTCGCTGAGGATACGGGTGTCTCCAGGTGTTACGCCTTCGATCGGCGCGCCCAGCGCAGCTTGGCCGGAGCGGCGCGAGGATTCGCCCGCACCTCCGCCGGAGATGGACGGATCACCTCGTTGGCGATCGCCGCATACACTCCGTCGTCGAGTCCGGCCTGGAACGCCTTCTTCACGCGGCGGTCTTCACCCGAATGGAATGTCAGCACGGCCACGCGACCGCCCGGCGCGAGCGCGTTCGGTAGCGACCGCAGCAGCGTATCGAGTGCGGAGAACTCGTCGTTCACCGCAATCCGCAACGCCTGAAACGTGCGCCGGATCGACTTCCGGACGTCGGCGTCAGACACCGCGGGTCGGGTGGCGACGAGGGCGTTCCTCACGACCGTGCAGAGGTCGACGGTCGTCGCGATCGAGGCGTGCTTGATGGCGTGCGCGATGGTTGGCGCGTCTGGTTCGTCGGCGTTGTCGTCCAGCAGCTGTCGCAAAGTGTCGACGTTGATCCTGGCGAGCAGCTGCGATGCTGGCTGGCCCCGCTCGGGATTCATGCGCATGTCGAGCGGACCTGGTGCCTTGTAGGTAAAGCCACGCGCCGGGTTGTCGAGTTGCATCGACGACACGCCAAGATCGGCGACGATGACGTCGGCGCCCGTGCAGCCTTCGGTGGCAAGAACCTTGAGCAGCCCGGCGAAGTTACTGCGGCGAGCCACGAATACTTCGGGACCAAATCCGGCTGCGCGCAGACGCGCCTCGGTGCGGGGCAGATCGAGCGGGTCGACGTCGAGGCCAATCAGCTTCCCGCCTGGCTGGCTGCGATCGAGCAACAGACGCGCATGGCCGCCGAACCCACGGGTGCAGTCGATGGCGACAGAACCCGGTGCAGCCGCCAGGGCATCCAGT
>CADEEX010000412.1 GCA_902826465.1 uncultured Acidobacteriota bacterium | reverse complement strand
AGCGCGGCGTCCAAAAGGGGAGGGCACCGGCGGCGGCGATCTTGCAGCCCAGCGTACCGGAGGCTTCAGACATGGTTCCAGCTACCCTTCGCGGTCTCGTCCCTCGCGCGTTTGTGGCCCTTGGCGTCGCGCTCGTCGCCGTCGCCTGTTCATCTGCCGCGCCACCGACCGTCGCGCCCCGCACGAGCATCAATGCGCTCATGGTGACCATGGTCGACAACGCCGGCCACGTGCTGTGGGATGCGGAGAAACCCGAGTTGGCTCCCAAGGACGACGCCGACTGGTTGGAGATCCAGGATCACGCGATTCAGATTGCTGCCGCGTCCACACTCATTCAGCTCGGCGGCACCGGCCAGGCCGACATGGGCTGGATCAGGCAGGTCGGCTGGAGCACCCACGCCACGGCCATGGGCGATGCCGCACTCGCGGCGCTCACTGCGGCGCAGGCCAAGAACCTCGACGCGCTGGTCAAGGCTAACGGCGCGCTGGTCGACACCTGCCAGAACTGCCACAACGCGTTCAAGCCGGCGCTGCCGACCGAAGGCATCGTGCACCAGCGGCCGCACTCTGAGTCGCATTGATCGCCCGCGTCGGACGCGCCTCCGGAAGGGGCGCGCGACGGAGCGCCCGGCGGCGTTAGCTGTTGTCGCCGTCGAGAAGATTACCGAGGCCGCCGAGAATCGACCCCTCTTCGCGCCCACCGCGCATAGCCTTGGGTGCCGCGGCGATGATGCGGTTGGCCAGGCGGCTGAGCGGCAACGACTGCAGCCACACCTTGCCAGGGCCACGCAGCGTGGCGAAGAACAGCCCTTCCCCACCGAAGATCGCCGACTTCACCTTGCCGACAAACTGGATGTCGTACTGCACTGACGGCTGAAAGGCGACGATGCAGCCGGTGTCGACGCGAATGAGTTCGCCGGGCGCGAGGGTGCGCTCCTGCAGCGTGCCACCAGCGTGCACGAACGCCCAGCCGTCGCCCTGCAGGCGCTGCATGATGAACCCTTCGCCACCGAAGAGGCCGACGCCGATCTTCTTGTTGAAGGCGATGCCGACGCTGACGCCTTTCGCAGCGGCCAGGAACGAATCTTTCTGCGCGATCAGTTCGCCACCAAGTTCGGCGAGGTGCAGCGGCACAATCTTGCCCGGATACGGCGCGCCAAAGGCGACGCGACGCTTCTGATTACTGCGGTTCCAGAACACCGTCATGAACAGCGACTCGCCGGTGAGCAACCGCTTGCCGGCGCCCACCAGCGCGCCCATGAATCCGCTGCCGCTGCTGGCCTGACTGCCGTCGCCAAAGATGGTCTCCATCTCGACGCCGTCGTCCATGTACATCATGCCGCCGGCTTCGGCCACGGTGGCTTCGTTCGGGTCGAGTTCGACTTCGACGAACTGCATGTCATCGCCGAAGATCTTGTAGTCAATCTCATGCATCGCAGGCATGGGACCGATTGTAACGCGGCTATGCCGCGAGTTTTTCGACCGACGCCTTCAGATCCGCCAGATCACTCGTCAGCGCGCTGCGCACCTTGCTCGACATCGCCCATTCGAGCGGCGACAGCAGGGCCGGCGGCAAGCCGTGAGGATTCAGCGCGAACTCGATGCTCACCTTGGTGGCGGCGCCCCTGGCCTCGAAGGTGAACTCGGTGTCGATGCGCACACCTGCCTTCCGATGCGTGATGGTGTAGCCGTGGTTCTTCTCGAACGCCGTCACTTCCATCTCAGCGTCGTCTTCGACACCGACGATATCCCGGGTCTCGAGCCATCGGGTGCCAAGCGAGAACTCGTGCGGTGTCAACACCTTGATCGCGCGAATGCCGCCGACCCTCGCCGGTCCGTTCTCGATGTCGGTGAACAACTCGAAGACGCGCTCAACGGGCGCGGCAATATCAGCAGATACCTTCACTGTGGCCATGATTCATCTCCCGGCCGCCGAGAGAGCAAGACCTCGGCCACGTCGGCCTCAACTGGCCGAAGGGCGTCGCCCGCAGCGAGCCACAGCCGAGCGCGGGAATTCCCTCAGCGCCCGGCGAAGATTCCCCGGCGTCGTCGACTGAGCGACGGATGGCTCAACGCGTGGCCTGACCGTAGCGCCGCTGCATTTCGCGCGCAATCACCTCGGCCTGATCCTCAGCGCCTTTCAGGAACCACGCGTGCTCAGGGCGATTGAGAATCTCGTCGAGCACGGCGCCAGCCTTGCGCGCCGCCTCGGCACGGCCCGAACGCTGCGCCTCGGCAATGATCCCGCGCGCCTGCGGCACCAGCTTGGTGTAGAAGCGCTCGGCCACCTCGAACATGCCGTGCCACTGGGTGTAGTCGGGCGCCATCATCGACGCGCCCATGCGGGCGCGTCGCCCTTCGTGGTGCCACAGGTAATACCAGCTCCACTCGATCTCGTCGTCGTACTGCGTCTTCGAAATCAGGCCGTTCGACGACAGCGCATCGATGATCGCCTGACCGGGCTTGGCGAACTTCTCGTTGTACTGCACCACGACATCGTCGTACTGAGCGTAAAAGCCGTTGATCCAGTCTGGGGTATGACAGGTGGAGCAGACCTGCTTCATCCGGTTCCGCTTGTTGTCGGCGCTGTCAGCCGTTGCCTGGCGGCGCGCCTCCGCATCGGTCTCGACGACGACCTCGTGTGCCGCGGTGGTGTCCATGGTCAGGCTCACCGGTGGCCGGTTGGTCCAGGAAATGCGCTCACCGGGGTCGTGCGTGGACTTGAGTCCGTTGCGCAGGTTGGCACCCATGTGGCACGTTGCGCACGTGGGAGCGGCGCTGTAATCCTTGCCCAGGACCCAGGGGCGTGCGTCGAGGTTCATCTCGGCCACGAGGTCGCGGTAGGCGACACCGTGCTTCGACTCTTCGTAGATCTCCTTCTGCGGATGATCGGGCCCGAGATGGCACTTGCCGCAATTCTCTGGCTGGCGGGCGCGCCGCGCCGAGAAATCGTGGCGGCTATGACACGCCGCGCAGGAGCCGAGCGAGCCGTCGACATTGATGCGACCAATGCCGGTGTTCGGCCAGCTGTTGGTCGTGAACATCGGACGGCCGTCGTTGTTGCGGGCAATACGCGCCACGGCCGCAGGTGCGGTGGGGAGTCCATGATCGTCAGGCTCGAGGTCGCGCACCGTAATCGTGCCGCCATCGTTGGCCTTGAACGCCACGACCGAGCCATGACACTGCTGGCAGCCTGAATTGGCAGGTGCCAGACCGTTGACCGTGGTGACGTTCTTCCCAGGTGTCGGCGAATGCGGATTGAACGGCGTCCGCGATCCTTCCACGGTTTCCGCCAGGAAGTTGTCGAGCGAGGCGAGAATGTTGCCCGCTTTCGAATGATGGCTGACGGCGAATTCGGCTGACTGGTTCGGATGGCAACTGCCGCAGTCGCGCGGCGTCACGATCGTGGCAATCCGGCTGCCGAAGTGCTCGAACGCATCGGCCTCCTTCTCGACAGCCTTGTGACAGTCGAAACAGCCGACGCCCTTCTCGGCGTGCGTCGACCCTTTCCAGTGATCGACGATACCGACCGACACCTGCGTGTGGCAGTCAACACACTGTTTCGAAGAGGCCGGCGCGGTCACGGCGGCGCGACGATCGCCCGACTCGTGTTGCCGCCGCGCCACCTCGAGCCACTGCACCGCTACCAGCGACACCAGGAACAGCACTCCCAGCCCACCAATCAACCAGCGTTTCTGATCCAGCGTCATGTCAATCGGCTCCGGACCTCGTGGTCCCTGTCGGTGTCAATGCGCAACGAGCGCCTCCCACATGGTCAGGCCCATGATCGTGAGCGCGCCGGCGACGCCAATCCAGACGCTGATTTCGGCGTATTTGAAGCGCCGCACCAGCCAGGCATCGATGAACGGCCAGACGAACATCACGAACAGAATGAGGCCTTGCGTGAGCACCGCCATGGTGCCCGAGAACAACTTGAGCCAGCGGAACGCGACGTAGAAGTACCACTCCGGCTTGATCACCTCTGGCGTCATCAGCGGATTGGCGCGTGGCCCCATCTCCATCGGCAGCAGCGTCGCCAGCGCACTGAGAACGATCATCAGCGTGAGGCCGATGATCAGTTCCGTGTAGAAGTTTTCCGGAAAGAACTTGAAATCCTTGACCGGGTTGGCTCGATCTACTTCGAACTCTTGTTCGGTGACGCCAAGCAGCCGCACCATGCCGATGTGGAGCATCAGGATCAGAATCAACGT
>CADEEX010000411.1 GCA_902826465.1 uncultured Acidobacteriota bacterium | reverse complement strand
AATTGCGGAACATGTCTGCGCCATCGGCGCGCAGCGTAAAAGGCGGCATGGTCAGCACGAGATCAGGCGTGCCGAGCTCCCAGCCACTGGGGAACGACGGTGCTGACGGCAGCGCTCCGGGATCTCCCTCGACGACGCCATCGTCGAGCCAGCGTCGGAACACCGCAATCTGGTCCGGCGTCAGGCGCCGATCGCCGATGAAAGTTCCGTGGTCGCCGTCCGGCTGCCACGGTGGCATCTGCCGGCTCTCGGTCATCTGAACGATCTGTCTCGCGCGTGCACGCGCCGCCGGATAGGTGAGCAGCGGTGTCGTCGACGAGCCGCCGGGACGATGACAACTGGCGCAGTGCCGAAACAGCAGCGGCGCCACATCGGCGGTGAAGGTCGTGGGCCCGGCCAGCGCGTGCCTCGGCCCCAGCAGCAGCACCGCTGCGACCGCCGAATGAGAAAGGAAGCAGCGCCACACCATGGACAGATACTGACATGCCGGAGGACGCGGGCAGGCAGCACGTTCAGCCCACCCGCGTCGTTCGGTTGACGCTAGAAGCGAATCTGCGCCTGGAAGCGAATCAGGCGCCCATCGAGAATCCTCAGCGGCGTCCCGAGGTTGGGATACGTCGTGCTCTGGCTCAACACCGGATTGGCGTTGAGCATGTTGAAGAGACTCAGCTCGGGTGCGACGCGCACCTTGCCGAACACCAGGCTCTTCGAGATGGTGAAGTCGACCTGATTGACGCGCGGGAGGTAGTCCCGGCCCGGTTGATTGAGCAGCATGGTCACCGACGCCTGCGACAGGGTCACGCCGGTCTGCGCGCGGAAGTTCGCGGCGCTCAGCACGTAGGTATTGAGGAACTGATCGCCGGGCGTGCTCTGGTACACCGCGCTCGCACGGAACCCGTACGGCAGCGGGTGACTTCCCGACAGCTTGAAGTTGGTCAGCCACGGGATGTCGAACTGACTTTGGTCGCAGGCGCCCAGACCGGCGCTCGCCGCCGAGGTGTAGTTCGGATCGGTGAGGTCGCACACGACGTTGATGGTGCGGCCGGTCGAGGTTCCGCCGTTGAGGGTCCCCCCGCTGCCGAGCCTGGCGTTGAACAGGACGTCGAACCCGTTATACGTGACGCGGTTGTTCGCCGAGGTGGTATCGAGCTCGTTGATGAGACGCAGCTTCACAGGGTCGGCGTTGTAGACCGTCACCGTTCCGCCCTGCGGGTTCGCCACCTGGAAGGCGGTGTAGGCGCTCACCGGATTATCCAGGTTGGTGGTGAAGGTCATGTTGTGAAACTCACGGCGGTAGTAGTTCACCATGAAGCCCATGCCGGGGCGCAGCTCGCGGGTGATGCCGACGTTGTAGACCAACTGATAGGGTCGCAGCAGATCCGGGTCCGGATTGCGGTTGCGCCGTGCGCCGAAGGTGGTGGGCAACTGCGCGAAGTTGATCTCGCACCCTGGCGTCAGGTAGGTGCAGCCGCGTTCGCCCTGCGCGTAGTCATCGCCGTTCAGATCCGTCCATCCCAGGTTCGCCGTGGCGCTCGCCATCGGGTTGTAGGCCTGCGGAAACGACGTCGCGTCCTGCTGCATGTACTTGCCGACGCTGCCCTTGATGCCGGTGGTGCCATCGCCGAACAGGTCGTAGGCCGCACCGACGCGCGGCGCGAAGTTCTTGAAGTTGGGCAGATTGGGAATCGCGTCGAAGTTGCGCTCGCCGACGAATCGGCCGGCCGGCGCCGACTGTGCCGCCACCTCCGCCCGGAATCGCTCGAACCGAAGTCCGGGATTCAGTGTCAGCCGTCCGAGCCGCCATGAATCCTGCACGAACAGCCCGATATCGCCGTTCAAGTTGGACCGTGAGGAGATCGGTGAGTTATACGCACGCACCTGCAAAGGGACACCGTTGCTGTACACCTGCACCATGTTGCCGGCCTGGGTCAGTTCGTTCTTGATCCACCCGAAGCGGTTCTGCATGCCGAACTTGATGCTGTGCGATCCGGTGACATAGGTCAGCGAGGCCACGGCCACCTTGGCCACAAACGGGTTGTAGAACACGGTCGCCGGAGCGTCATAGATCGACTTGGTCTGGATGGCGACGTCGCTCTTCGAAATCGTGCCCGGCGGCGTGCCCGGCTGGTTTGCCAGGTTGTAGCCGAGGAAGTTCTGTGAAAAGCCGACCTCGGCAAGCAACCGACTGGTGATGGGTGACGACCACTTCGCCTGATAGTCGTAGCCGAACTGATTCTGATAGCTCGAGCCGGCCGGCGAGCGCGTGCCGGATTCGCTGCCGAAGTACTGCCTGAACTTCGGCAGCGCGTCGTACATCACGGTCAGCTTGTTCCTCGGCGTGATCTGCGTCGTCAGCCGCGTGGTGTAGGCGCGCAAATCTGACGTATCGAACGCCGGACTGCCATCGTCGAAGAACTGGTTGGCAATGTAGTTCGAGGCACCCCATTTGCGCGACGAGTGGAAGAACCACAGACGGTCCTTGAGCACCGGACCGCCGATCCCACCGTTGTAGTCGAAGATCTCCCGGAGGTTGCCGGCGGCAACAAGGCCTCGGCTCGCGAGATCGGCGTCGATGTTCGTGGCGCGGAAGTTCTCGTTGGAGTACATCGCCAGGAAGTCGCCTGAAAAGCGATTGCCGCCTTCCTTCGGAATCATGTTGATGCGGACGCCGCCCGTCTGCGACTCGGCGGATCCGGCGACCACCTGGTACGACATCTCCTGATACGCGCCCTGGTTGTGGTAGACGCCGGCAATCGATCCTGAATTGAGCAGCGTCATCACGCTCATGCCGTCGACTTCGAGTGCGGTGTCGCCCTGCAGCGAGCCGTAGGCGACGACGGTCCCCTGCCACATCTGCGAGCCGCCTCCCACGTCGAAGCGTCCCGAACCGGCCGGGGCGAGCGCGGGAATGGTCGCGGCCAGACTCTGATAGCTGCGGCCGGTTGGCAACGCCTCGATCTGCTCACGCGTGAGTACCGTGCGCTGCATGGTGCTGGCAACGTCGACCACGGGTGACGCGCCGGACACGGTAATCGACTCTTCGATGCCACCCACTCTCAGCTGCGCATTCACCGTCGCTGTGAACTCGGCCTGCAGTTCGAGTCCTTCGCGAATGAATGTATTGAAGCCGGGCAACGTGAACGTCACCTTGTAGACGCCGGGACGCAGATCAATGACGCGGTAGGCGCCGTTGCTGTCGGTCACAACGCTCCGCACCTGTTCGATCAGCGCAGGGCTGGCCACTTCGACCGTGACGCCAGGCATCACGCCACCGCTGGTATCGCTGACCAGCCCGGTGATCACACTCTGGGCCGCTGCGGCTGATGACAGCAGGAGGCCCACACAGAACACAACGATGAACAGAGACTTGCTACGCCACATGCGCTACTCCTTCGTTCTGGAACGGTCGTGCGAACGCCACCCGTGTTGGCGGTGCAAGTTGTATCTGTCGCTCACCAGTCAGGCAATACCGAACTACACGTAGCGCTGATCAATCTCAGGCGAGAGTGACGATGCGCGCGCGGCGATCTTCAGATCAATGGATCGGCATGAGCATCGCGCGACGGGCGTGTGCGCGCACACGACTAGACAGCGGGCCACGACGACCCGCTGTCAAGCCACGGAGGGAGGCGCTAGGCGCGAGCGGCGGCGGTCTCGATCAGTGCGCGATGCACGACGTTCCTGGTCATCGGAATCTTGTAGCCGTTCTTCGACAGCGCCCGGGCACCGCTGATCGCCGTCTCGCCGGCGCGTGCCGCTAACGCATCGGTCAGGCGTTGTCCGCTCAGCATCTGCTCGACGTTGGTCAGGCGCCACGGAATCGGCGCGACGCCCCCGAGAACGACACGCGCCGCGCGGCAGACCTCGCCGTCCATCTCGAGCACCACCGCGGCGCTGACCACGGCATGCGTCCACGCCTCGCGATCGAGCACCTTGTGATAGCGACTTCGCGTGCCCGGCTTCGCCGCGGGAATATCGATCGATGCCAGTACATCGTCGTCAGCCAGCACGTTCTCTCGCGTCGCGTCACGCCGTGGCAACAGAAAGAAGTCGGCGGCCGACACCTTGCGTTCACCGCCCGGTCCGACAATGCGGAAGGTGGCGCCAAGCGCCATCAGCGCCGGTGCCGTGTCCGAGGGATGAACGATGTAGCTGGGACCACCGCCGAAGATGGCGTGAAACTGATTCTCTCCGGCAAAGGAGAAGCACTGGT
>CADEEX010000410.1 GCA_902826465.1 uncultured Acidobacteriota bacterium | reverse complement strand
GAATCGGGTATCCGCCGACTCCGTAGGCCGCCGTACCGCTGCCCGTCAGCTGCAGTCCATCGTCGCCCCGCACACCCGCGACGTCCAATGTGTAGACCCCGAGGAACATCTGCCCCAGCACGCGCTGACCGTCGATCTCGGCGAACGTGACCCGAAAGCGTTGAATCGGCGGATTCGGACAGGCGTTGGGCAGTGACGCGCACTCCGGAACGCTGACGAGGCCGGACCAGCTGCCAAGAAGTGCCTGGAGAGATGGCGCGCCTGGCGACGTGGGACTGGAACCGCGGCATGCGGCACAAAGGGCGACGATGACGAGAAGCAGCGGGGACGCCGCGAGGCGCGAATGGATCATGGGCACTCAAGTGTAAGTGAGGTGCCAAAAGCAGAAAGACGAAGCAGGGAATCGTCACTCCCCACTTCGTCCTTCGTACTTCCTACTTCTTACTTCGTACTGCGTCCTTGCCAACGTCCTAAGACGCCTTTCTCACCTCCCCTTCCCCGACATCCGCCACCGGGGTGACCGGTGCCGTCGTCTCTGCGGACACCGTCGCCGTTTCAGACGACGAGCTCACCGCAGTCGGTCGGCCGAAGTACTCCACCCGGCGTCCCTTCTTCCACTCGTCCACGAGCATCGTGTCGTGGGCCAGTGTGTTGACGACGAAGACATCGAGTGAGCCGACGGCATCCACGCCGCGGCGCACCGCCTCACGAATGGCCTTGCGCCATACGAAGAGGCCCGTCTTCCCCGCATCGCACCCGGCGATGGCGTTCTCCAGCGCGGCAACCGCCTGCTGAAGATCGTCGTGAAACGTGGCCGGCAGGCCGCAACGGATGAAGGTGTCCTTGAGCGGCTCGGCTTCCTTCACGAACAGCCGACCTCCCTGGAGCACCGCCACGTCTCCCTGCCGTGTTGGCAGCGGAAACCTGGCATCGGCCCCCGGCACAGACTTCCCAAGCATCCGTGCCGAGCGCGCGATAGCGCCGATGCGAGCCGCGAGTGCCGCCTTGGCCACCCGCTTCTCCTGCCTGCTCACGCGTTTCGCCGTGGCCCTCGAATCGGTGAAGCCTTCGATCTTCTCCACCATTTCCCTGACCACCGCGAAACCTTTCGCTGACTCCGACCCTTCGGGGAACCTCTCCTTGTGTAACTCCCCGAACGTTCTTACCCGACCGAGCATCCGATACTGACTTTCCTGACGTCTGGTCACGATTGACCTCCTGAGTGCAGGCCGCGACATTGCGGACTGCGAGATGGATAGTCGCAAGGAGAGGCGGTCGAAGTCTTCAGCCAGTTCTCAAACGTTCTCAAAGTTGAAGGACGAGCAGTAAAAAGTCGGCGGCGCGGTCTGGAATCGGGTCTGTCGGTCGGCGGAATCAGCAGTGCGGCCCTGTGGAATGGCTCCTGCCGGGAACGGAATAGGTGGTGCGCCGGAGTGAACCGGAGATTGTGGGCGTGCGGAATGGGACCTGTCGCCAGGTGGAACGGCCCCGGCCCGTTACGGAACCGGCCAATAAGCTGGCCGGAATGAGGGGTGCGGCGATCTGGAAGGCGCCCTGCGCCGTACCGGAATGAGCCCTGTCGATCGGCGGAATGGGGCCTGCAGTTTTCTGTTGGCTGTTAATGGTTCATTGGTCACGACTTAGTCGGTGTTTTGACGAGCGCTTTCTGCGCCGTCACACCGGTCCGTCGAACGTGTGAGCCGGTGAAGATCCGAGCGACAGGGGCACTCGGCACCGTTTTCGCTATGGCGGAGTGACACACGCGCGTCTGGCGCGCGGCGTTACCCTTATGAGCGCAGACGACCTTCTCTCGTTCGGTCCGTACCTGCTCGATGTGCAGGCGAAACGCCTCACCCGCGATGGTGTGGAGGTGTCGCTGGCCACGCGGCAGCTCAGTATGCTGTGCCTGCTCGCCTCGAATCCTGGCCGTGTCTTCGCCAAGGACGCGCTGATCGCGCAGGCGTGGGACGGCGTCATCGTCACCACCGGCAGCGTCGACAATGCGGTGTACGAAATACGGCGCGACCTGCCGATGCCGGACGGGGCGCCGCTCATCGAGACAAGGGCCCGCCGCGGCGTACAGTTTGTTGCCCCCGTCACGCGGGTGACGCGTCGCCAGCCTGAGCGCTCGCTCGATGCCACCATGCAGGCGCACCGCGAGTGGATTGAGGGGCGCGCGGCCCTCCAGTCCCTTCACGGCGATGCCATCGTCCGGGCCCGTTGCGCATTTGAAGGCGTGGTTGAGCGCCTGCCCGACATGGCGAGCGCGCATGTCGGCCTGGCCAATGCTTGCGCGCTGCAGTTCGAGATGACGCGGACGGATGGACGGCCCGACGTCGAGTCCCTGGCCGTGGCGCACAAGCACGCGCTCGAAGCGCGGCGGCTCGATCCCAAGTACGGCGAGGCGTGGGCGACGCTCGGCTTCGTGCTGGAACGACTGTCGCTGATGCGGGAGTGGTGTCCGGCTTTAGCCGGACCTGTCACTCGCCCCCTCGACTCTACGGACACGGTCCGTCTCGCTCAGGGCAAGGACGATGCGTTGGCTGCCCACCGCGAATCCATTCGCCTCGAACCTGACAACTGGCGCCATCACCTGCGGCTGGCCGCGTGTGGGTGGGGCGAGGAGCGGCTGCGGCATGCGCGGCGCACGCTCGCGCTGCTTCCTGGTCTCGGCATGGCGCATTGGCTCGCGGCCACCGTGCTTGTGGCCCGCGGGGCACTTGCTGAAGCCGAGAACGAGCTCCGAATCGGTCTCGGGTTGGAAGACGCTCCAGCCAACGCTCCTGCAGACGCCTCCGCGAATGTGCTCAGCCCCGTGGCCCTGCACTGGCTGCTCGGGCTACTGCTTCTGGCACGCGGCAACGACGATGGCGCGCAGGTCGCGTTTGGGCGTGAGTTGGCGCTCGAGGGGAGTGGGCATCTGTATGCGCGGGAGTGCGCCGCGAATACCTGGTACGCCCTAGGCGCGCTGCGGTTCAGGCGTGGCGACCGCAACGGCGCTCGGGAGGCGTTTCTCGAATGCGTGAAGCGGGTGCCGCGGCATCCCTTTGCGCGAGCGGCGCTAGGGGAGGCGCCGCCGGCGGATCGACTCGGGAGTGTGGATGGGGCGGTGGCGCAGGCGGTCTACTGCGCCGCCGGCCATGGCAACATTCCTGAGACCGAGTTGGCGGCGGCAGTGGAGCGGGCAGTCGTTGAGGCGCCGCCTGGCAATGCCGGCTGGTTGTTGCCGGTGGAGCCGATGATCAACTGCGCTGCGCCCGCAGATGACGGGTCGACTCGCTCGGCCCGACTGCGCCGCCGGTCGGCATAGTCACACGCAATAGTTCGGCGACAATGGTCGAGCACGCCAGAGGAGGCTGCGTATGAGTGACAAGCGCTTCGATCTCAGCTCGTTGCGTTACGCGCGACTCGCCGTGCCATTCGGCGTGTCGTCGGACCTTGAAGAATGGGTCGACATCCGGGCGCACGACCAGCCACCCGGCACCCGTCATCAGCAGCGGCCGAAGAGGAAGGTTTTTGCGGTTGTCCTCGCTCAACCCCAGGCATCGTTCGCGAAGAACGAGATTTTCCCGTTCACGACCTTCTGGAATTCGCGCTCGGCCGACCATATCGATTTCCTCTTTCCAGGGTTCCCGGCCGGCTCATTCGCCCAGTTCGACGATGTGGCCTTCAACGAAGTGGTGGAATGGTTCGAAGCGCACTTTGATGGCTTCGAATGGTCCGGTCGGACGACGATGGTGCTATTCGCGTCGCTACCGCCTTCTGTTGGAGGCCTTTCGAGCGCGATCGACAGATCGGCGTTCGTCTTCTTCGACCTTGAAGGCCTGATCAAAGACGCACTCCTTCCAGAACCGCGGCAGTTCTTCGAGAGCCTGATTAAGTTGGCAAAGGACCACCCGGGCGACGATGCGCTGTGGGAGTTTCGCAACGACGTGGTCGATGGCACGGACGGCGCGAACGTGCTCGAATCTGTTACGACGGCCCTCACCGACACGCTCCGAAAGTACATCGCGCTGCCCAAGGGACTCGGAAATTCGATCAAAGCGAGGCGATTTCTTCAGGTGAGAAACGGGCGGTGAGGCGTTCACTTGCAGCACGCCGTTGCTGATCGGCGTCAGCCGGGTCCCGATGCCGTAGCCGTGCATCGGCTCGAGGGGGAGCGTCCGAAGAATCAGCATCTCGAGCGTCCCCTGCACGACGCCACTCGCCGGCTCGGTCAT
>CADEEX010000409.1 GCA_902826465.1 uncultured Acidobacteriota bacterium | reverse complement strand
TGACGGAGCCACAGGCCGTACCGCTGGTCGCATCAGGATGCGGAGCGGAATATGACGCGCCACCGCGAAAAAACCCGAGGAGGTCGCGACGTGCCAGGCGCCCCGTCAACGGCGCGTCCGCTCACTGCAACCAGGCCAGCAGCGCCGCCTTGTCGATCGTCTCGAGCAGCCGCGTGTTGGCCGGGCATCCACCGACGTGCACATACCGTTGTCCTTCGACGAGGCAGCCGTCAAAGTGCGCGATGGTCAGCAGCTGCGGCGCCGAACGGGGCAGTGCCGGGTTGAAGAACTTCCAGTTCGGTCGCACCAGCGGATCGCAGTCGGCCGCCGGCGCACGCCGGAAGCGCGAGAGCCCCGTCTCGCCGAGGGCGTAACAGGCCGGCGCGGTCTTGTCTTCGACCGACAACCCGCCGGCGAGCGCCTTCGCGCTGGCGAGCTCGCGCTCGGTCGTGGCGACGCGGGCGCGGGCCTCGGCGATTCCCGGCAAGAGGGTGTCGGCGTTCTTCTCCATCGCCGCTTCCACTTTCATCATCTTGTCCATGTAGGCCGGGTCTTTCGACAGCGCCGCCAACTGCCTGTATTCCGCAATGCGCTGTTCGCGCTTCTTCGGGTCTCTGAAGCCGTCGTACTGGCTTTGGAGGCGGGCCAGCACGTCGCGGTCGTCAACGAGCCGCAGGTCGATGCTGCGCGCCACAAGGTCCAGGGTTTCGCCGCGTGTCACCGCCGTCCACAGCGGCGCCGGGTTCGTCTTCAGCACGAGCACATCGCCGTAGCGCGGCATGCCGAACACGTCGGGCCGAGGCGCGCTGAGCCGGGCCACATCGGCCGCGAGCTTCTCGAACTCCGGCACCGCGCTGTCGGCGCCGTGGTAGAGCAACTGCGACAGTTGATTGACGAAGAACAGTAGCTGCGATGTCTCGCCGGTGTCGTCGCGCTTCACCGTGGCGCCGCTGCCGAACTCGTGGACGCCGTAGGCGCCGAAGTTCAACGTGGCCGGCAGTGGTTGCCCGGTGATGCCGGGCTGTCCCGCGCCGGACGGGCGGACGGACAACGCTTCGAGGTCGCCGACGGTTTCGACACTGAAGCCGATCGGGGCCGCGAATCCCGGCGTGCTCTTGATAATGGCGTTGAGCCGAAGCAACTGCGCTTCGAGGGCGGTCACCTCCGCCGGGCGGGCACCGAGCAGACGCCGGTTGTCCGGGTAGGCGATGAAGCGCCACGGCTTCCAGCTGCCTGGCGCGTCGGGAAGGTAGCGCACTTGCGCCACCAACGCGACGCCGGAACACAGGACAAGGCAGGAAAGTGACAGCAGACTCTTGCGCATGGGAGAAGAGACACTCTAGCTCGATTCGGTAAAATGCGGGCTCCTCGAGTGTGTGGGTGTAGTCGCGATCCGATGTCGGTCATTTCCTCGTTCAGATTGTGGCGGTTGACGCTTGTACTCCTGACGGCGCTGTTTCTGGCGTCGTGCGGCCAGCCGGCTGCTCCGGTTCCTGTCTCGCTCACGCCGACCACGACCTCGTCGCCGGTGATGTTGTCATCCGTCGTCGCCTCCGCCGCAGGGCGCGAGCGCGAAGACTGCGACGTTCAGAACCGCGCGAGCAAGGTCCTCATCGACGAGATCTCGTTTAATTTCTCGAACCCGTCGGGATACGACCTGACGGGCGCCTCCGTTCAGGATGCGGACACACGCGGACTCCTCGCGCTCGTCGCCCAGTGCAAGCCGGACCTCTGTCGTTCGTCGTACGCCCCTTTCGAAACGGCGTACCCGAACGCCTGTATCGTCGAGGGGCTGCCGGCTGGTCGGTCCGGGCGAATCAGCTTCTATCTGAAGCGGCAGTTTCGCCCTGTGGAGACGTATCGCTTCCGCCTGATGGTACGGTCTCAGACGCCATCGGTGTACAGCGACGTTGGCGAAGGGACCGTTGTGCGCACGCCAGGCGGCTCGAACGACCGACCGACACTGATTGAGTTCAGGGCAGAAGGGACGCGCAGCGAGTCCGGCGCGCCGTACTACGTCGGCACTGAATTCGAGTTCTACAAACCGTATCCGCCGGGGCCAGACGAAGGTGTGGAGGTTGAGCTGTCTTACTTCAACCTGGCGGGACGACTATTCGGGATGACTCGGGTGACGGACGCCGGCAGCTTGATACAGCCGGTCACCACCCTCGCGTTCGGCGCCGGAGTTCCTTCGGCGCTGGGACCGCCGTGGCGCATCACGGTGGCTGTCCGAAAGACGACGGGGTCCACAAAGAGTGGCGCGCAGCCGCAAAGCTGCAGTGACGACTTTCGAGTCGGTCAGTGCAGGACCGGCACTATTCCACCGTCAACGGGAACGGTGCTGTCAGAGGAACGTCACGAGTTCGTCGTGTCGAACGTGCAATAGTCAGCGATCGCGCGACTGGGCCTCAGTCGAACGCGACCTGGGCAAGGTAGATCGCGGCCTTGCCTTCGTGCGACGCGTAGTAGCTCACCCAGAGGCGCCCCTCGTGCCACACCAACCCCGGATAACCGGTGTCGCCGGCGGAGGGCAGCGCCAGTTCCGGTGAAAACCCGTCAGCGAACGTCAGGCGCCCGAGCACCGTCTTGAGACCGCCGAAGTGACAGCGTCCGCCTGCCCAGATGTCGCCGTCCGGCAGCCGGATCAGATTCGGACCGCCGATGCGGTGCACGGTTTCGCGCCACGTCCACTCCGTGTACGGCGCGCGGCTGCGGCCCACCAGTGCGGCGCGGTTGCCGCCGTCACGGCGCAGGAACGCCATCATCTCGCCGTCTGGCATCACGCGTAACGCCGTCTCGTTCGGCCATCCGCGCACGTCGAACGTGGAAACCTCCTCGAAGTGCCGACCGTCCACAGACGACACCAGCGTCGTCGTCCACTCGTCGCCGGGCGTTCGGTAGGTGACGCCGTAGGCGCGGCCGTTGTGCCAGATCAGGCTCCAGAGCCAGTCGCCGTCGGCCTGGACGCGCTCTGGCGCACTCCATGTGTATCCGTCTGACGAGAACATGACGCGCGGCTGGCGTCCCCGCCATGTGTCGCCGTCGTAGACCGTTCCGCAGGCCACGATCATCAACCGATCGTCCGGCGTGATCGTGAGTTTGGGGTCGCGCAGGTCGATGCCGCGCTCGTCGATCAACGCGGCGGACGTCCAGTGTGTGCCGCCGGTGGACGTCAGGACTCTGATGCGGCCATCGCCGCCGACGTGGTCGTAGGCCTCGCGAAAGGTGCACCACCACGTGTCGTGCCAGCGGATCAGATCGGTGAAGGCGTTGTGATCGGCCGCATCCCAGATGCGTGCGACGTGGGCGAGAGTGGCTGGCATGCGGGACGTATAATCGCCGAAATGACGAGTGCCTTGACGGTGAAGACCTTCGGAATCACCGACAAGGGTCGAGTGCGGCCGACCAACGAAGACCAGTTCCTGATTGCCGAGCTCAGCAAGTCGATGCGTGTCTGGCAGACGAGCTTGCCCGAACCGGCCTTGCAGGTGGGCGAGGAACGCGCCCATCTGTTTCTTGTGGCGGACGGCATGGGTGGGCATCAAGCCGGTGAGCGGGCGAGCGCCCTGGCCGTCACCGCGATCGAGCAGTTTGCCCTCAATCGATTCAGGTGGTTCTTTCAGGCCGACAGTGGCGGTGCCCAGAAGATCCTGACCCAGTTCCAGGCCGCCTTCCGCCAGGCCGACGCCAGCATTGTCGGCGAGGCGGCTGAGCACCCCGAGCTTGCCGGCATGGGGACGACGGTGACGATGGCGTTCCATCTGGGGGCGCAGGTCTGTGTGGTCCACGTCGGCGACAGCCGTGCCTACGTGTATCGCGGCGGCCACCTGGAACAGCTGACACAGGACCATACCGTCAGCGCCGACATGGTCCGCGCCGGGGCGCTTCGTCAGGATCAGCTCGCCAGTCACCGCTTTCGCCACGTCATCACGAACGTCGTCGGAGGCAAAGAGGTTGGGGTGCACGTCGAGGCGCAGGCGTTCGAGGTGCATGCCGGCGATTGGTTGTTGCTGTGTTCCGATGGATTGACCGAGATGGTCAGCGACGAAGCCATCGCGGCCACGCTCGCCGCGGACCCGGCGCCGGAAGACGCCGCGAAGGCGCTCGTCGCGCTGGCGGATCAGGCGGGCGGCAAGGACAACATCACCGTGCTGCTCGTGCAGTTCGTCTGCGTCCCCGGCTAAGCACGGGCGCTCAGCGGCGTGCTTCTCTATCGCGCAGCCTA
>CADEEX010000408.1:1900-4238 GCA_902826465.1 uncultured Acidobacteriota bacterium | reverse complement strand
CTGGCGAGCGGCGCCCGATTTGGCAGCGTGGTGCCGGGAATCCCGACGAAGGTATTCGACGGCAGTGTGTTGAGCACGAAATTGCGCGCCGAGGTGAAGAACCAGACGTGGTCTTTCTTGATCGGACCACCGAACGCGCCTTCAACGTTGTACAGCTTCTCGATGCCGTCCGAGGCGCGCAGGCCACGCGCGATCAGCTCCGGCGAGACGTTGTCGGACTGGAAGCTTTCCTTCTGATAGCCGAGGAACAGGCTGCCACTGACGACGTTGCCGCCGTCGCGCGGAATCTGGTTCAGGCGCACGCCGCCGCCGGCGACGTCTGCCGATGCGCCAGAGGTGGTGTAGACCATCTCCTGACTCATCGAGCTGTTGAAGTAGTTCTGCACCGCGCCGTCAACATCGAGGCCGTTGACGTGAAGACCGTCGACCTGCACCGTGGTCTGCGACGCGCCGGCACCGTGCGACGACATGTAGGTTTGCTGCATCGCGCGCGAACCGCCAACATCTGGCGAGTTCAGCGACACGCCAATGATCAACTGCCCCATCCCCTGAATGGTGCGCCCTGTGGGAATGGCGTCGAGCGCCTCGCGGTTCAGCACCTGCGACTTCGAGGTGGTCTGCACGTCGACAATCGGCGAATCGGCGGTGACGGTGAGCGTTTCTTCGAGCGCGCCGACCGTGAGGTCGGTGTTCACCGTCATCGTGAAGTTCGATTCGAGGGGGATGGCGTCGCGCTTCACGGTGGAGAAGCCCGGTAGCGAGAACGTGAGCGAGTAGACGCCGGGCCTGAGGTCGACGATACGGAACTGGCCGTTGGCGTCGGTCACGACCGAGCGGGTCCGTTCGATCAGCACGTCGCTGGCCGCCTCGACGGTAACGCCTGGCAGCACGCCGCCCGAGGCATCCTTGACGGTGCCAGTGAAGGCACTCTGGGCCACGACTGTGGCGGGCAGCAGGCACAGTGCTGCCAGTGCCATGAACAGCGCTCTCTTGACTAGGTTGATTTTCATTCCGCGTCCTCCCGTGTGAACGGTTGCCGCGTCGACGATGAGACGCGCCTGCTGACGGGCGCACGTCGGAGTATGCGCGCCTGTCAGGCAGATCGACGGGGAAAGCGGAGGGTGCGGAGATTTCGGTTCAAGAAAGCGACGGCGATCCAAATAGATGCTTCGCGGCGACTCATCTACACCCGCGTGCCATGGACACCATCACGGCCATCCGCGGGAACCGTGCGGGTTGCTGTATCGTAATTCGACATATGGCGCGCAAGCCCAGGGGCGGTCCGGCGTCGGACCCGGAACTGCTGATTCTCACCAGCCTGGCCTCGGGCCCCAAGCACGGCTACGCCATCATGACCGACGTCGAGGAGTTCGCCGGCGTGGCACTCGGCGCCGGCACCCTCTATACCGCGATTACCCGGCTGGTCGAACGCAAGCAGATTCTCCCGCTGTCGGCCGACGGCCGTCAGCGCCCCTACAAGCTCACGGCACACGGCGCCGCCGTGCTCCGCGAACAGCTGCAGGCGATGCGGCTCATGGCGACCGCTGGCCTGGCGAGGTTGAAACCGGCATGACAACCCCACAACGTGTCGCATCCCTCCTGGTGCAGCTCTACCCCGCCGCTTGGCGGCGCGAATATGGCGCGGAACTCGAAGCGGTGCTGCTGGCCCGCCCGCTTGGCATCGGCACGGTGAACGATGTGGTGTGGAGCGCGCTCGGTCAGCACGTGCGCTACGCCGCGCCACCCGTAGTGCTTGGTACCGCGGCCATGGCCGCCGTTGCCGCGTGGCTGTCGGTGAACCTCACGATGCCCGAGACGATGACGCCGTGGGGATCGCTTTTGCGTCACACCACGATGCTCCGGCCATCCGTGATCATGTGGCCGTTCAGATCCGAAGCCTACGTCCTGCTGCTCCTCGCCTGCGGCGCCTGGACCTACATCCGCACGGGCACCACCGCACCGCGAGCCGGATTCGCCGCGATGGAAATGACCGGACTGGCCGGCCTGCCGGTGATGTTCGTCGGCCTGCTCATGGCCTTCGACGTCGTCTCGCTGCCGACCTACTCGGCGCTGCCGGTGTTCTCGGCCAGCTTCTACGAATTCGGCTCGGCCTGGGTGTGGGGCGCGCTCGGCGGTCTGCTCGGACGGGGGTATGTGCGGCGACGCGGGGCGAGGTTGGAGGTCAGGGGCTAAAGACAGCGACGAGGCTCGGGCCTTGGGACGGATTCTGGATGCTTGATTCTGGATTCTGAGTGCCCGGCTGCGGCGGACCGGCGGCGGTCGGGCGCTCGCCGCGACTTGAGCGACACCGTGCAAGGCGCCGGAACACGCGGCGTCG
>CADEEX010000408.1:0-1800 GCA_902826465.1 uncultured Acidobacteriota bacterium | reverse complement strand
GATTCCGGCGATTGACTCCCGTCCGCGTGATCCGCGGCCATCGGATTGCCCATGATGCGGTGTGCGCGCCGACGACGGTCGTTGGGGTGAGCACCTGGTCAATCGCTGAGTCGAAGAGTTCGAACGACGCGAGTGTTCCCGGTGGAGCGATGCAGGAGCAAGAGCGGCCGATCGGCGCTGGGACGATCAGGGTTCAGGGTTCAGAGTTCATGAGCTTGGGAATAAAACTGTGGCGTCGGGGTTTCAGTCACTCAACATGCGAATCATGAAACTCGCGGTGCCGGCCATCGTCATCCTCGCGGTGGCCGCAGCAGGCTTTGTCGCAGGTCTGACGATTTCGATCATCGCCTCGCCAACGATGTCGCACTCCCCCACCGCGTGTGACATGCCGTCCACTCAACCAGGCCATTCGCACCTTTAGCACCTCAGCATCCCGGCACCTCAGCACCCTGGCACCTTGAGCCCCCTTCGACCCGCGTCTGGGGTTATAACGGAAACATGATTCGCACGGCCCGCCTCTACCTTCCAGCCCTGGTCTTCGCCGCCACGATGTGCGCGGCGCTCCTGGCGCAGGCGCCGAAGCGCTTCCAGTTCCAGGGCATCGTGATCAGCGTGAATGCCGCCAACCAGACGGCGACGGTTTCTCACGAGAGCGTCGAGGGATGGATGTCGGCCATGACGATGAGTTTTCGCATCATGCCGCCGGAGATGGTGCAGCAACTCAAGGCCGGCGATCGCATCAGCGCCAGCGTGGTGGAGGGTAATACGTCGACGCTGTTCGAGGTGAAGGTGGTGGACGCAGCGTCGGCAGACGCAGAAGCGCCGATTGTGTGGACCTGTCCGTCGCCCGGAGAAGAGACAGTGCTCGAAGAGAAGCCGGGACGCTGTCCGATGTCGGGCGCACCGCTGATTCCGAGCCGGCTGGTCACCGCCTATTCGTGCCTGAAGGTACAGCTGGTGATTCGCGACGCGCCCGGCATCTGCCCGGTTGATCGCACGCAGCTTGTCCCGATCACGGCGTCGATGTTCTACACCTGCAAGGACTCGCCGGGTGTGCGCGAGACGTCGCCGGGGCGCTGCGCCGACGGCAGCGCGCGCGTCAAGACGTTCGAGCGGCGGGCTCACGGCGATCACAACCCGCGGCACGGCGGCAGTCTGTTCATGTCGGCCGATCAGTACGTGCACGTGGAAGGCGCGCTGGTCGCGCCGAACACCTTTCGCGCCTACTTCTACGACGACCTGACGCGGCCGATGCCAGTGACGGCATTTACGGGACGGGTGCTGCAGACCAATCAGAACGCCGAGCCGACCGGCGTCGAAGCCAGGCTCACGCCTGTGCCGAACATGCCGTCTGCCCTGCAGGCCACGGTGCCCGCGGGCTTTCCGGTGCGACTGAAACTGATGATGACGTTCAAGCCGGGTGAACGGGAGCAGCCGTTCGACTTCGTCTTCAACGCGGTGTCAGTAGAGCCCTAGCGCTCGCGCCTCGAACGGATCGCGCCGATCACGCGGCGCCCCGTCGAGCGGCAGGCCAATGGCCGCCGTCCGCAACGGCCGACGCGGCAGCGGCATCGCCACGGCCACCCCTTCCGGCGGCGTGTCGTCGTCATCAGGCGCGGCCTGATAGTGGAGCTCGGCAAGCGTGTCGTACCACTCGGCCTTCACCAGGTGCCCGGCTTCCAACTGACAGTCGGAGAGCTCCGAGTAGCGATGGTAGAGAAAGAGGTGCGCGTCGAGGCACTCGCCGTCGTGGCCGAACATCCACACGAGCAGCTTGACGGAGAGAATGTCGGACCACAG
>CADEEX010000407.1 GCA_902826465.1 uncultured Acidobacteriota bacterium | reverse complement strand
GACCGCCGCATCATATACACCCTGTCTCGCCACTCTGTTGCGCCAGGAAATTGCTGCGAACGGATCGGAATCGGGCGAACGTTTCCGACCGCGCATGTTGAGCCGACCGCGGGAGGACGTTGTGCAACAACGGATCAGGCTGGGCACGCTGCTTGCCATATCAATAACCGCGGGCCGGCTGCTTGGAGGCACCCCGGCTCTCGCGCAGCCTGCGTCGCCCCCAACGTTCAGGTCCGAGGCGCAGTATGTCGAAGTTGATGCGGTCGTCACCGACCGGCAAGGCCATGTCGTTCGCGGCCTCACGCGAGACGACTTCCGGGTCCTGGAGGACGGCAAGCCTCAGAACATCTCCACCTTCTTGCCCCTCGACCTTCCCGACGCGCCGGCCGACCGAGCCGTGCCGACCACAGAACGTGTTGTCGCGGATGTGCAGTCGAATGCCCGCCCATTCGACGGCCGCGTCTACGTCATCGTGCTCGACGATCTGCACGTCGACTCCGCTCGGTCGGCGCGCGTCAAGCAGTCTGTGCGGCTGTTCATCGAGCGCTATGTCGGCGCCGGCGATCGCGCTGCCGTTGTCTTCACCGGCCGTACGGGCGATGCGCAGCCGTTCACCAGCGACAAATCACTGCTGCTCGCGGCGGTCGACACGTTCCTCGGGCGCAAGCTGCAATCAGCGACGCTCGCGCGCAACGAACGCTACGGCACGGAACGCGCCATTGTCGATGCGGCACGCAACCAGGGCAGCGCGGCGACTGTGCCCTCGTTGCCCGACCCGTACGACCAGGAACGGGCGCAGAACGCCGGCAACCTGCTCGCGTCGCTGCGTGCCGTGTCCGGATGGTTCGGTGCGGTCCACGGCCGCCGCAAGACGCTCCTGCTCGTCAGCGAGGGCATCGACTACGACCTCGACGATGTCATCCGCCCCCGCACCTATACGGGACCGCCCAGCGCGGCACTGGCGATCGCGACCGACCTCCGCGAGACCCTGGCGGCGACGGCACGGGCGAATGTGAGCATCTACCCCGTGGATCCACGCGGTCTCACGTCGGCAGGCGAGGAATCCGTCGCGGTCAGCAGCTTCGCGGCTCAGACCGACCCCGGCAGCGGCATCGGACCCGGTACGCTCGCCAACGAACTGCGCCTGTCCCAGGCAACCCTTCGCTGGCTGGCCGAGGACAGCGGCGGATTCGCCGCAGTGAATCAGAACGACCCGACCAGGACATTCGATCGCATCGTGCGAGACAGCAGCTCGTACTACCTCCTGGCCTACTACCCGGCGAGCAGCAGTGACGGCAGGTTCCACCGCATCGACGTCGAGGTGACTCGTCCCGGATTGACCGTGCAGGCGCGTCGCGGCTACGTCGCGACGAGCCGCAGATCATCCAGCGCCCCGAACACCATGGGGCTGTCGCGTGAGCTCTTCGACGCCCTCAACAGCCCCGTCTCTGCGGGCACCCTGCCGATGCGCGTCTTTGCGACGCCGCTCAGGAACACCGCCACCGACGCATCGGTTGTTGTTGGCGTCGAAGTCGATGGCGGTGCGCTGAGCCTGGCCAGCGGCAGCAAGCTGGACGTGTCGCTCGCAGCCTTTGATCCCAGGGGAAAGGTGTTCGGCCCGGTCAATGACACGCTCACCCTCAATTTCCGTCCGGACACTCGGAGCTCGGTGGAGCAGCGCGGCCTCCGCCTGCTGAATCGCCTGACGCTCCCGGTGGGACGTTATCAGCTGCACGTCGCCGCCCGTGATCGCCAGAGGAATGTCGTCGGCTCCGTTGTCTACGATCTCGAGGTGCCGGCGTTCGACAAGCCGCCAATGAGCATCAGCGGGCTGCTGGTGGGTTCACGCGAGGCGGCATCGATCGTGACGGCCAGAGCCGACGAGCGCGTGGCGTCGTTGCTCTCGACTTCGCCGACCGCGATGCGAACCTTCGCGGCCGACGACGAGCTGGCCCTGTTCGCGCAGATTTACTCCCGCCTGGGTAAGCCGCCGTACCCTGTGGAGATCGCCACGTCGATTGCGACTGACGAAGGCCGAGTGGTGTTCGCCGATCACGGCACGCTCGATTCGAGCGAGCAGAGCGGAGCGATGTCGATCCATGACGTCGTCGCTCGTGTGCCTCTCTCAGGATTCGCCCCTGGCGACTACATCCTGGCGGTCGCGGCGACGTCCCACCTGACGGCCGACAGCCCCGTCACCGGCAGGGTGCGTTTCACGGTCGTGCCGTCCGCGGACCGGACACCCGTCCCCGCAGCCACGACGGTTGCTCGCGCTGCTGTCGGGCGGCTCTCTCCGATGGATTCCGAATTCGCCTCGCTGGTGACGCAGTACCGCCGGGGCGACGTTCAGGGCGCCATCGCATCGCTCGCACGGTGGCCATCTGCCCGCCTGCGCACGCAGGCCAGATCTGGTGGCGACGCAGCGGGGGTGGACGTGCCGCAGACCGAAGCCGCCGTGATGCTGCATTCGGACGCGGCAATGCTCCTGGCCGCCGTCGACCCGCGCCTGTCGCGCCAGCAGCTCGAAGCGGCCCAGGCGCTGGCGACGACGTTGCCAGATGAGGGCCCTGCGGGGTTCAGGCAGCGCTGGCACGCCTACGCGGTTGGACCGCATCTGATTCAACACGATCTCTACGTTGCGCAACGTGCCGTAGACGAAGGTGTCGGCCGGTTGCCGCGGAGTGCCGACCTGCTGCTGATGAAGGGCACCTTGCTGGAACTGACCGCGCGGTCCGAAACGGCCGATTTTCGCGGCAGATGGAGCGTCACGAGCGGCATCAACCGTATAGCAGATCCTGCCGTGGCCCGAATCGAAGACACGCTGGTGGCCGCGGCAAATGTTTATGTGCGGGCGCTGGGACTGGACCCATCGCTCATGTCGGCGCGCCTCAGGCTTGGATGGGTGTACGGCATCAATCATTCGAACGGCCATGCCCGCGAACAGCTGCGCATGGTCACCAACGGCGCGTCCAGCCGCGAGCTGCGCTATCTCGCGCACCTGTTCCTTGGCGGGCTCGCCGACGTCGAAGGCAATTTCGAGGGCGCCTACGACGAGTACGAGGCGGCGCATGCGATTCACCCGGACGCCCAGTCGGCCTCGATCGCGCTGATGCGCGTCGCCCGACTGACCGGACGCACCGACCTGGAGCAGGAACTACTGGCTCGTTATGCGGCGCGACCTCGGACGGGCGAAGATCCGTGGTGGTACTTCTCGATGGGCTTCGACATCGACCTGATGGCCTGGCTGCATGCGCGAGTGACCACACCATGAAGGCGCTGGCGCTGGCGCTGGCGCTGGCCACCATCCTGACGCAGGCGCCGACGTTTCGCACCTCGATCGACCGCGTCCAGCTGGACGTATCGGTGACACGAAACGGACGGACTGTGCCCGGGCTGACCGCTGCCGACTTCATAGTGGCCGACAACGGTTCCGTGCAGGAGATCGAGAGCATGGGCCTCGAGGAGTTGCCGCTCCGGGTGCAGCTCGTGCTCGATGCGAGCGGAAGCGTCTCGCATGAGAAGCTCCGGCGCCTGATCGATGCCGGCACGGGGCTCCTGAGTGCGCTGCGGCCATCGGACAGCGCCGGCCTGATCACCTTCTCGACTGCCGTGGACATCAGAGTGCCGATGACGCGCGACCTCGAGCAGGTCAAGCGGGCTCTGGGCTCGGTGCACGGGGCGGGCGCCACCTCGCTCCGTGACGCGGTGCAGCTCGCACTGGCCATCCCGCCGGTTGCCGATGCGCGCACGGTGATCATCGTGTTCTCTGACGGCGCGGACACCAGCAGCTGGCTGGGGGATGCCGAGGTGATCGAGTCGGCCCATCGCTCTGGAATCGTGATCCATGTCGTCGCGGTACGTGCGGCGACCGTGGCGTCGCGATTCATCCCCGATGTGACCGAGGCTGCCGGCGGACGGGTCTTCTCCGCGTCATCCGTGGACGACCTGGGACGGCTGTTCACCAGCGCACTCGAAGAGATGCGGGCGCGCTATCTGATTACGTTCGCGCCGCGCTCGCCGACTCCGGGCTGGCACACGCTGAAGGTGAGCGTCCGTAGGGGTGGCATCGACGTGAAGGCACGTTCCGGTTACTTCGTAAGCACTCCGAGATAACCTCCCATGGCCCTAAGTCCGGACAACACGTTCGTCTACGTCGCGACGGTGCCACCCACTATCGCCAACGGCTGTTTCGAATGCCGCGCCGAACTTCGACGACCCGCCATGATGAACGGCGAGCACGGCGC
>CADEEX010000406.1 GCA_902826465.1 uncultured Acidobacteriota bacterium | reverse complement strand
TGTCCTCCTGAGCTGCCGGCACTATACGCAAACAAAAGGCGAAAGGCAATAGATTCGAAGATTTCCGTCGGTTTTCCACAGCCTGAGTTCGGGAAACTCGTCGAGCCGCGTCAGGTTGGCACCACGCATGTTCCGCGAGTCAACCATCACGATGCCGACGCCGAGCTGACGCAGATAGTCAATCGACGCGCGGTCAGGGAATGGGGTAAGCCGCTCGACGTGCTCGTAGTAGCTGGCCGGCTTGAAGCCGGAATAGCCGTTGAGCATCGGATTGAACGTGCGGGTCGCCGCCAGCATGAAGGGGGCGTTCTGGTGGAACGCCGCCGAGTTGTAAAACGGAAACCAGACCACGACCGTCGTAGGGTCAATCTCGGTGAGCGCATCGTAGACGGGCGGGATGCCGCGATAGGGCGAGTAGAACATCGGCGCTCGAAGCGCTTCGAGATTGACCGCCGCCACGATCACGACGGCGGTGCCGAGGGCGGCGCGGCGTGGCAGGTGACGGAGCAGTCGGACCAGGCCGAAACCGGCGAGGAGCGCGATCGCCGCCAGGACAATCTCACCGAAGCGGACGGCGCCGCGGATGCCCTGCAGCAACGGAAATCCGTAGTAAAGCCACTTGTACAGTGGAAACGACGGGCCGAACGACAGCGCAAACGCGACGACGCCGATGGCCGTCAGCATTCGCACGCGCGCATCCGATCGTAGCAACGCGCTGACCGCCAGGATGGCGAGCAGCAGCCCGACGACGCCGGGAAAGAGCGCGTCGCCGGCCCAGAACGTCCGGCCCCATCCCATCCACTCGAAGTACAGCGTCCCCGGCGCGACGAGATAGTCCGTGAACTCTGCCGAGTAACGCCTGGTCTCCTCGAGCGATCGACCGAGACCGACGGCCTCGCGAGCGCGATAGTAGGGAAGGATGAATGGCAGCAGCGCGATGGTGCTGACCACGACGGCCAGCATCAGCGGTGGTGCCAGCGGCCGGAACTTCGCCCCGATCCAGTCGCGCGGTCTGGCGAGGACGGCGCTGATCAGGGCAATCGCCGTGAACACCATCAGGTACGTCCCGGTCAGCGATTGCAGCACGTACCAGAGCGCGAGCAGCAACCCATGCCTGAGACGCGGCCACCGCAGCAGGCGATCGAGTGCCAGCAGTGCCGGTGCGAAGAACTCGAGATGCAGGTCCTGAATCTGCGGCAGGCGTGTCAGCGTGAACGCATTGAACGCCATCAGGCATCCGCTGAGCAGACCGGCGCTCCAGCGTCCGGTCCAGCGATAGATGACGAGGCACGCGGTCCAGCCGCTCAGCGCGAGTCCCGCGATGAGCACGAGGTTGTGCACCAGCACCGGGCTCGCTCCGGCCCATCGGAGCGGCGCGCCGAGCATCGACTGCGCGAACAGGTGATCGGAGAAGGCGAGCGTGTTCGGCTCGGGGAAGAAGATGTTGGCGTCGAACAGGTGCCACGGATCGGAGACGACCTGATGCGCGACCCACGCCATGATCCACTCGTGGAGGACGGCGTCGCCATTGTCGTTGCGCGACAGGGTACCCGGCGCAGACGCCAGAGGCCAGGTGTGAAGCGCGGCGAGCGCGAAGAACAGCAGCAGGCACGCGACGGCAATCGCCGGACGAATCGGCGCGAGGTCGTCGACGCTACTGGCCGGCGGCGCTGCCCCCAAGACTGCCGCCGAGGCGTTTGTAGAGCGTGAAGTTGGGCCCGGGGCGTCTGATGCGATTGAGGCCATTGAACGGGACGAAGAACGCGTCCTGCCGATCGTAGACGATGTCGGGATCGAGCGTTGTGGCCTTGAACTTGGCCACGCGGACATAGCCTTCGCGCAGGTACTCGGTAATCACGTCCTGCGTGGCACTGGGCAGCGGCGATTCCTGGAGCAGAATCCACTCAGGTTTGCCGGTCGCCGGTGCCCCGTCGACCGTGAAGCCCCTGCCGGTCCAGCGCCACTCCTTGTACGCCATGTTCAGGCCGAAGCGCGCGTGTCCGAAGCGGGATCCGCTCTGGACGAGCGAGCTTCGTGGCGGCACGTTCTGTTCGAACCAGTTGGCGATGACGACGCGGTTGTCGGTGGCCGCGAGCACGCGGTCGAGTTCCATGACCCGCGCGGCGCCGGGTGCGACGAGCCCCAGCGCGACGAGCGCGGTGACCGCCTGCCACGACAGCGGCAGTGGACCAGACTCCGAGGTCCACCGCGCGCGAACACGGGCGACGGCCCAACACAACAGGAATGCGGCCGTCAGACACAGAAACGGCACCACCGGAATCGTGTATCGAAAAAACAGATTCCTGATACTGCCGGCCACCACGTAATAGGCCACCGGAAACGACAGGACGATGGCGCCGACCCGCGGTGTGACGCGCAGCATCAGGGGGACGCCAGCGAGGGCGGTGATCAGCATCGGCACGCCGAGGCCGTAGCGCAACGACAGCTGCAGGTGGTGCAGCCAGCCGTTCTGCAGTTCAAGTCGTGGGTCGCCCACGCGCATCGACCCGGCCAGGTTGCGCATCGCGACCATGAACGCCTCGTTGTCGATCACCACGAAGGGGATGCCAACACCGAACGCCGCGACGAATCCCAGCACCAGGTAACCGAGTCGGACGTCTCTCAGTGCCGCCAGCGGGCGTGGCCGCGTGTCAGACACCCGCAGGATCCAGACGATCGCCATCGGCACGGCCAGAATCACCGCGTTGTATTTGGTGGCCGACGCCAATCCGGCGAGCACTCCGGCCACACCGTAGCGACTAGGCCGCTGCGAGCGGTCAGCGTCGACGAGCGCTGATACCGCGGCGACGATGAACAACGTCATCATCGCGTCGGTCGTGCCGAAGTGCGAATCGCGCGCGTGGATGAACGCGAACGCCAGAAAGAGCGCCGCGACGAGCCCCGTCGCCTCGTCGCGCACCTGGCGCCCGAGCCGATAGACGAGCACCACCGTCAGCGTGCCGGAGATGGCCGACAGCGTCCGCGGAATCAGGAAGAACGGTGTCCAGTGCGTCGGCCAGCTGGCGACCATGTCGCTGATCGACCCGAACCAGCCGGCGAACCAGCCCCACACGAAGTACGCGACATCGCCGAGCGCGACCGTGCCGATGTAGAGCCACGGATAGTCGAAGAACTGCGGCGACCGGCCAGACAGCATCGCTCGCGCGGCGTCGATGATGAAGGTTTCATCCGGACGCGCCTGCGTGAACGGCAGCCCAAAGCTGAGGGCCCTGAAGCGTACGTACGCCGCGAGGGCCACGATGACAGACAGCAGCCAGAACGCAGGCCGCCGCATCGCAGTGAATGGCATGAGAGGACCGCGAATCTTAACATCCGGTTCAGGTGGATCTACCGCTGAAGCTCCTATCTTTTGGCGTCAGTTGGTGCGCAGCGCTGATTGAAACAAGAACGATCGCTCGCCGCCACCCACTTGTGGGACAGCCAGGCGTATGGGGCGCTTGTCGCGATTTTTGCCGCGAAGAGACACAGAATGACACCAGCGGCCACGACGGCCGCGCGGCGCGCCCGTTGGCCCGCCGGCCTCCGAGTCCCTCGGGTCAGGCGCTGGAATAGCTCGCTGCAGCGCGGAGTGCTAGATTCATAGGCACGTGACCGACGAACAGACCGTCGAAGATCTGCTGGCGCGGCTCGAGCGTGAGCGGCTCGATGCCGACAGGCTCTACAACGACGCGCTCACCCGCGTCGATCGCGCGCTGCAGACAGCGCCCCGATTGCCTGATCCGCCGCCGCCGTTCGACGATGCCGGGCTGGCGACGCTGAATGCTCAGTGGAACCTGTTGCCCGGGGGGCCGCCGCCATTCGACGGCTCGTTCAAGGGTCGCCTTCGGCGTCTCGTCTGGCGCATGGTCGGCCCATCCATCGAAACGCAGCAGCGCTTCAACGCCGCACTCGTCGAGCACCTCAATCGCAACGCGGCCTCCCACCACCAGACCGCCCGCGCGTCACGTGAGCTGATCGAGATGCTGGGGCGCGAACTGCAGGCCCTGGTCCGTTTCGAGTCGTTGTTGATTCAGTCGCTGCAGACAATCACGGTCTACGTGGACAGCAAGGACCGCAGCCTCGGGGGCAGCGAGCTTCGGCAACGGCTCGCACTCACCGAACAGCGGTTGTTGGCGCTGAAACGCCTGGTCGAGCAGGCGACCGCGACGAGCGCGGGCCACGCGCCGGTGTCGGGGGCGCCGGTCGCCGCACCCGACGCGGCGGCGCCCTTCGCCTCGTCGGTCGACTCGATCACCTACGTGGG
>CADEEX010000405.1 GCA_902826465.1 uncultured Acidobacteriota bacterium | reverse complement strand
CGACTGCCCGCGGCATGGTCGCAGCGCGGGTCGTTCGTGATCTGCGCGGTCATGGCGGCGGCGATCGCGTGGCAGATCGCCGAGCTGTTGACGGCGCGACCCGGCTTCTACCTGACACGCGGAAACCTGGTGCAGTTCAAGGCCGCCGTCGGACTTCAAGGGATCGCGATTGCAACGGGACTCCTGCGCGTCGCCGTCGTGAAGCGGCTGTGGTTCCCGACCCTGCTTGCAGCAAGCTTGTTTCTCGGAACGTGGATCATCAAAGCCTCGCCAACGCCGGCGATTGACGTCGTGGTCGTGCACAAGGACGCCATCGAGGCACTGCTCAGGAAACAGAATCCGTATCGCATCTCAATCCAGAACATCTACGGCGCGGCAGACTCGAATACCTTCTACAACCCTGGGGCCGTGTTCGGGCAGCGTGTCATGATCGCGTATCCCTACCCGCCTCCAAGCCTGCTCCTCGCCATTCCAGGGCATGTGCTGCTCGGCGACTATCGCTACTCCGAGCTGGCGCTACTCGTGATTGGGGCCGCGCTGATCGGATACGCACGACGCGGCCTGGTCCCAAAGCTGGCCGCGGCGCTGCTGCTGACAACGCCGCGCATCTGGTTCGTCATCGAGCAGGGATGGACCGAGCCGATCGCGATCTTCCTTCTGGCGCTGGCCGTCTTTCTCCTCATTCGCCAGTCCATACCGGCGGCATTGGTCACCGGCGTCCTCCTCGTCAGCAAGCAGTATCTGGGGTTTGCCGGCCTGGCCGCAGTACGCCAGGTGTTCATGCGCACGCGCAGCTGGCGCTGGAGTGCGATGGCAGGCGTCGGCGCCGCGGCCGTGGTCATTCTTCCGTTCTACTTCTGGCACGAGAACGCGTTCATGCGGAACGTTGTGTGGCTGCAGACGCTCGAACCATTCCGTCCGGACTCGCTCAGTCTCCTGAGCTGGGCCGCACGCAACGGCTACGGCAACGGATCGTACGTATGGGCCGTGGGTGCGGCTGTCGCAATGGCGGTGCTGACACTCGTGACCACGCGAAACACCCCGAGCGGTTTCGCGTCGGCGGTCGCGCTGACCACATTCGCGATGTTCGTGTTTGGATCGAAGGCGTTCTGCAACTACTACTTCTTCGTGATTGGCGCCTTGTGTTGCGCGATCGCCGCATGGCCCGGCCCCGGCGAGCAGGACGTCGTCATCGACCATCGACCTTGACAGCGCCCCGGCGGCGGCTCATGATCGCAGCGAACAAAAGGCGAATCCATGAAGCCCCCAGCACTGCTCTTCGCCGCTCCTGTTCCTTCGCCCTCGACGCGTGACATCGCCGACCTGATCAGGGCCGGCGGCACAGAGGCGCTGACCGAAGCCGTGCCCCGCGCCGACCGCGCCCGCTATCAGGAAATTGTCTGTCGCTCGGCGTTGAACCGTGTTGAAGGCATGCCGTTCGGATGGACGCTGAATCCCTACCGCGGCTGTACCCACGACTGTCAGTATTGTTTCGCCAGGCGCTATCACTCACAGTTCGAAATGAACGCTGGCGACGACTTCGCATCGGTCATCCTCGTCAAGCACAACTTCGTCGAGGTGCTCGCTCGCGAGCTCGACCGACCGTCGTGGAGGCGCGAGCACGTCGCGCTGGGCACCGCCACCGATCCCTATCAGCCGATTGAAGGGCACTATCGACTCACGCGCGGCAGCCTCGAGGTGCTGGCGCGAAGCAAAACCTCAGTCGGGCTCGTCACGAAGGGGCCGATGATTGTGCGGGACCGCGACGTTCTGAAGGATCTGCACCGCGTGACGGCGTCCACGGTCTTCATGAGCGTTCCTTCCGTCGACGAGGACGCCTGGAGGGCGCTCGAGCCCGGCACGGCACATCCGCTGCAGCGGCTCCGAGCCGTGCGAGCCCTGACTGACGCGGGGATCAACGTCGGTGTCTTGATGGCGCCGATCGTGCCCGGCTTCACGTCAGCGCGGTCAAAAATCGAGCGCACCATCAAGGCCATTGCCGACCACGGCGCACGCTTCGTCGGCTGCAACGTGATGCATCTTGAAGACGGCACGCGCGCGCACTTCATCCACTTCCTGGAGCGGGAGTTTCCGGCGATGGCGCCGCGAGTCGACCGTCTCTACGCTAGCAAATCGCCACCGGCGTCATACCAACGAGAGGTGAAGGCGATGGTGAGGGCGCTGCAGGCGCGCTATGGTCTGGAACGACGGCCGACGGAAGGACGACGGGAGGCAGACGAGGCTGCTGAACCCGAACAAGTCGGGTTCAGCTGGTAGATGTCAGATAGCGTGGTTACGATCAATAGCGAGTCGGCCCAAGCAGGGCCGCGATGCGCTGTTCGGTCGGCGGATGAGTGCTGAAGAGCGACATCGCACCGCTCAATGAGAACGGCTTGATGATGAACATGTGCGCCGTCGCCGGATTGGCGTCGAGCGGCACGCGGCGCGACGCACCCTCGATCTTGCGGAGCGCATTCACCAGACCATTCGGCTGGCCGGCAATCGCCGCCCCACCCGCATCGGCCGCAAACTCACGCGAGCGCGAAATGGCGGCCTGAATGAGACCGGCCGCGAGCGGCGCGAGCAGCATCATCAAGATGCCGGCGACCGGACTACCATCGCGGTCGTCGTCGCGATGGCCGGGCCCGAACCACATCGCCATCCGCGCCACCATCATGATCGTGGCCGCCAGCGTGGCCGCGATAGAACTGATCAGGATGTCGCGGTGCTTGACGTGGGCGAGTTCATGCGCGATGACGCCCTCGAGCTCGTCGTCATTCAGCATCTGCAGAATGCCTTCGGTCGCCGCGACCGCCGCGTGCTCCGGGTTGCGTCCGGTGGCGAACGCGTTCGGCGACGGCTGCGGAATGATGTAGACCTTGGGCATCGGGAGACCAGCGCGCTGCGACAACCGCTCAACCGCGCGGTAGAGGCGGCTGCTCGGGTCGGCCAGCTTGGCTGAGTACATCGCCAGCACGATTTTGTCCGAGAACCAGTACGAGCCGAAGTTGGTGACGACCGCGAACAGGAAGCCGATGACGAGACCCTGGGCCCCGCCGAGAGCCTGACCGAGGAACAACAACAAGGCGCTCATCGCGCCGAGAAGCACAGCAGTCTTGAATGCGTTCGGCATAGTTTCTATATTACTCAGACGTGCCGAAGGCGCCGCAGGTTTCGCGGCGTATAATGCTGAAATGACAGCGGTTACGCTGCTCCTTGCAGCCGCCCTTGCGCAACAGGCGCAGACCGCGCCGCCACCACTCCCTCGGCCGGCGCAGCCCACGCAACGGCCCGGCGCACCACCGACGGTTCAGCCTGCACCACCGCCGAACTCCGGAGCCCAGAGCACCGCCGACCGCGGGCCGTCGGAAGCGACGCTCGGCGTGCCTCTCTATCCAGGCGCACAGTTCATCGCGTCGTACGATGCCGGCCGGAACCAGCGGTTCTTTCTCTATGGGACGACGGCGCCGTTTGTCGATCTGGTGGCGTTCTACCGGACGGTGCTGAAACAGAGAGGCGAGCTGGTATTTGATGCGCCGGCGACGCATCAGTTCGATGTGGGACGCTTCAGAGAAGACACAATGGCCTTCCCTCCAGGCGTGACGATCAAGGACTTTCAGTCGCAGATGTCGAACGGCTACCCGAACCCCCGGCCGGGCGGCGTGCCCGCCCGGTTTCCGACGGTGATTCAGATCGTGCCGGTCACCGAACCCTGAAATCGTCGTTCAGGCCTTGACGTAGATCTCTTTCGCCTTCCTGAACTCGAGCGACTTCTCTTCCATCCCCTTCGCAGCATAGTCACGCACCTGCTGCGTCAGCTCCATGCTGCAGAACTTCGGGCCGCACATCGAACAGAAATGTGCCACCTTGGCGCCGTCAGCGGGCAGCGTTTCGTCGTGATATGCGCGCGCGGTCACCGGATCGAGCGCCAGGTTGAATTGGTCTTCCCAGCGGAATTCGAACCGGGCCTTTGACAGGGCGTCGTCCCATTCGCGCGCGCGCGGATGCCCCTTGGCCAGATCCGCGGCGTGCGCGGCGATCTTGTAGGCAATGACGCCGGCCTTCACATCGTCCCGGTTCGGAAGCCCGAGGTGCTCCTTCGGCGTGACGTAGCAGAGCATGGCCGTGCCGTACCAGCCGATCATCGCCGCGCCGATCGCCGACGTGATGTGATCGTAGCCTGGTGCGATGTCGGTGGTGAGCGGCCCCAGCGTATAGAACGGCGCCTCGCCGCATTCCTTGAGCTGCTTGTCCATGTTGATCTTGATCTTGTGCATCGGCACGTGGCCGG
>CADEEX010000404.1 GCA_902826465.1 uncultured Acidobacteriota bacterium | reverse complement strand
TCTGTTCAGCCCACGCGGCGATGGCAGGCCAGTGCCGGTTGTCGCCGGCGCGCCCGCCGAGCGCTTTGAACAGCAGCCGCCCCCACGCCGGCCAATGATCGAGGTTGATGACGCCGGCAAAGACGCGGTAGTCGCGGGCATGGAGCGCGTGCGCGAACTCGCCGATCTCCTTCGGCTCCTTCTTGATCAGGTCGCCGACAAGAGGATGTGAATCGCCGAACGAGGCCACGCTGAACAACCACAGCGGCTTGCGCGCGAGCACTGAGGTGTGCCGGCGCATCAGCGCCGTGGCTTCGGCCGTCCAGGAGCCGTCGTACACGCCGCTGCCGAATACGATCGCATCGTAGCGCTCCACGTCAGGCACATCGTCAACCGCACGCAGGTCGACGTCGCGACCGCGCGTGCGGAGCGCCTCCGCGATTCGCGTGGCGATGGCCCGCGTCGAACCGAACCGGCTTGCATAGCAGACCAGCACTTGCATTGTTCTCACCGCTTCCCTGATGAAGATGGCAGCGACTCCGCGGAGCGATCCCTTCGCTCAGCCAGGAAATCTGCGAGTTCGTCGCGGATGCGCTTCGTTTGACCGAGCATCAGATGCCCTCCCGATTCGAGGCTGACAAACCGCGCCCCGGGGATGCGCTCGGCGGCGCGCTTGCTCGCATCGTGCGACGCGAGCTGGTCGTCCTTTGTGTGGATGATCAACGTTGGGACGTGGATGGCCTCCAGGCGGTAGTCGTTGACATCCGCGTTGGAGACGAACGCGTCGAAATCGACACCCTTGGGACTGACAGGGAACAGACTGTCGATGAATTCGGTCACGACCCGAGCTTCCTCCCGACGCATCACGAATCCCTTCGGAAGCCCCGTCACCAGGCGGACCATGACGGCTGGCGCGCACGTCCGCAGCACCCATAAAGGGAACTGCCGGTTGAACCGCTTTGCCACAGAGGGTTGGACGACGGCGGTGGGGCTCCCCGGCAAGTTGCCGACGAGCACCGCGAGATGCTTCACCCTCTCGGGATGACGCAGGGCCAGTTGCAGCGCCGATGTCGCACCGGCGGATACGGCGATGACGTCGATGCGATCGATGCCGAGCGCGTCGATCAGGGCGGCGAGGGCATCGGCCTGGTGTGCCGGAGTTGCGTCGTGCGGCATGTCTGAGCCGAGGTACCCGAATCGGGATGGAGCGATGAGACGACGGTTGGCAAGGTCGCGGACGGAAAGCAGTCCCCCGGCACAGTTGTGGAAGATCCCGTGGACCACGAGCGCCGGAGCGCCAGAACCCCGCTCGGCGTACTCGACCGCGCCCCATGGCGTCGAGACGACGTGGCGCTTCACTGCCGCCAGTCGTGCCCGGGCGGCGCGCAGATCACGGCGGTATCGCAGGGCCAGGCTGACTGCGGAGATCGCCACGATGGCCGCACATGCCGCGAAGAGGAATGGTTGCATGACGAACGTGATGTTCCCTGGCCCGTGCCACTTGTGAGATCAGGAGTGCATTCGCCATGCCCGTGTCGTCGAGCGAAGGACCACCAACAGCCCAGGGGAATCGCGCCAGCAGTCTTGCTGGCCCAGGCCCAGGCAGATGGTGAAAATCTCCCAACGCGAGAGAGAAATCTCTCCGTCATGTCGACGGGATCCACACACATACATCCTGTGGTCGTTGCGTCGTCGTCCCTCGGCGTCGGCAAGGTTCGTGCGTGACCAGGGACCACCGATTGCGTCAAGACACGACATGACACTTCCATTTACCGCCGACGAATTTTTCGACGTCTTCGCCGCCTACAACGCGCGTTTGTGGCCCGTTGCGTTGATCCTCTGGGTGGTCACCGCATACGCGGTGATGCGGAGCCGGGACGGAGCGACGCGCCCAGGGTTCATCCCTGGGGTGCTGGCGTTTCATTGGGTATGGTCAGGGTTGGCCTACCACGCCGCATTTTTCTCCCGCATCAACCCTGCGGCGTGGATGTTCGCCGGACTCTTCGTGCTCGAGGGCGGGCTGTTGACGTGGTATGGCGTCGTTCACCATCGGTTCCAGTTGAGACGTGGCTCCTCGTGCCGGCAGGCACTCTCCTGGGCACTGATCGCGTACGCGTTGTTGTATCCGGCAATCGCGCGCGCGGAAGGGCATGCGTTCCCGAGACTGCCGATCTTCGGCGTGCCTTGTCCGACGACGATTCTGACCATCGGGTTTCTGTTGGCGGCCGATCGATCGCTACCGCGTCTCGTCGCCGTCATTCCGCTGTTGTGGGCTTGTATCGGAGGGTCAGCGGCATTCTTGTTCGGTGTGCGGGCCGACCTGATGCTGCTGGCGTCTGCCACGATTTTGGCCGTCGACACCATTCTGCGTCCGACCGGGCTCGATGATTCACGCCTTGCCCGTTAGCCTGCGGAGAACGAGGAACCCTGTCGGACGAGGGCGACGGCTGGCGAAAACGAGAGGGCAGTGACAGCCACTGCCCTCGTCGCACTACATCGTGTAGGGAATGTGATAGTAGCCGTAGACCTCCCGGTCGTAGGCACGGTCGTACCGCGGCTCCTGGCCGGATTTGTACGACGGACCATCCTGCAGTCGTTGTTTGTCGATGTCGACGACGTAGCCCTCCTGGCGCGTGTCGTACGTCAGGGCATTCCACGGCAGAGGATGGTAACTGTCACCCATGCCAAGAATGCCACCGAACGACATGACCGCGTATTGCACCTGGCCCGACCGCTTGTCGACCATGAAGTTATAGACCGAGCCGAGCTTTTCCCCCTGCCTGTTGTAGACAGCGGTACCTTCGACCTTGTTCGATGCGATGAGGCGATGTGTCTCATCGATGTTCGTTTCGTCTGGTTTCATTGGCGTCTCCTTGGCTGCCACCTCTAGGGATGCAGTAGCGCATCCAGTTCGCGTTCTTCATAATCGTGGCCAACGGTCGGTGGCGCCATGGATCACGGGATCGCGCGCCCATCGCAATCGTTGCGTCAGCGCTCGCGCTGACAGCGACGGCTCACTGCCAAAAAGCGCTACGCCGCATGTTGCGGTCTACGACACACGCGCTAGCGCGTCTGTCCCGAGAACTCATCCTCGATTTGCTGCGCCAACGACGATGTGTTCGCATACGCGATGTTCGACGTCACCGCGACAACGATGCCGCTGTCCTTCGCAGTCGTCATCGACGTCACCAGGCCGCCGGCCAGCTCACCGTTGACGCTCTCTGGCTGAGTCGCCAGCGCGAAACGGACGAGATCCGAGGGCGTTGAATAGAACGCCATCCCGTTCGCACAACAGGCCAGGTCGCGCATATACATCAGCCGACGTCCACGTCGGGGATTGTGATCGGCTCTCGGCACATAGAACGTCGCGCGATCGCCCGGCAGTGGATACTCCAACGGCATCAGACCGAGCGGCTGCCAGACGACATGGCGGAAGATCGTGAAGAGCGGGAAGTCTTCTCCTTCTTCGCCGATCGCTTCGGGACTCCATTCCTTCGCCGCATCAATGCCAGTGTTGGCCAGCCCGAGCGGTGCGACGCTGGCGGCGACGGCGGCAGCTGCCGTGCCGATGTTGAACCGCGTGTCCGGCGTCACGGCTGCCCGCGTCCCTACGTCTCTCCACCCGAACCCCTCGGCCCAGACAATGGTACCGGCCGACCCGACCGCCACAGACACGCCGGGGAGGTTCTGCTCCAATACCGCCGCGCGCACCAGTTTCCGCGCGTGCTCTACCGACGCCGCGTACTGCTGCGCCGCTGCCGAGCCGACCGCCGACGGCACCTCCTGCGATTGCGCGAAGAGGGGCCGGGTGACAACGACCCCGTGGGTCAGCAGTGCCGTGAGCACAGCGAGAACGACGCCGGCCGCAAGGGCGGTGCGGGCCGCCCACACCGGCAGCCGGTTGCGCGCCGCCTTCACGCCGAGCACCACGGCCACCACCATCAGAATCAGACCGATTCCCCCGGCGCCAGGCGCATCGTCGGCCTCGCCGACGTAGATGCCCATGGCGGCAATGACCAGGCCGAGGACGATAAGGGTCAACGACTTCACGGGGTTCATGACACTGTTTTTCATGCCCGCAGTGTCGGCGCGGCGTGGCCGCCGAGTCGTCACCGAATAGTGAGCGGACGCTGAGATTCGAATGAAATGCGAAGAGTTCAGGAGCGACCGAAGGCGTTCCGTACGAGGATCAGTCGGCTCGGCTTGCCGGCGCCAACCGAGCGGATGAGGATGAACCGCCGACCATCGGCCGTGACGTCGTACTGTCGATGAACGCCGAGCCGCAGATAGTCCCGGTCAGAGAACAACACGCGTGCCT